>CAZNXI010000034.1:0-22488 GCA_964577005.1 uncultured Rheinheimera sp. | reverse complement strand
TAAATAGGTGCTGACCGTTTTCTAAACGCAGTGCCGGCAATGTTAACTGCCAATCATTAGGCCTATACCAGAAAGTAACAGCTTTGAGTTCAATAGCAGGATTTTTCGGCTTGGTGGTCACAGGTACTCCCTTGTGCATGCTATGATAGTCCAAACAAATTGGCTTTATTATGCAGAATTAAGAGGCGAAGCTCCAATGTTCAATAAGTTGTCTGTTGCGTTTTCTGGGGTGCTGGCCGCATGTTTAGCTTTTAGCTTGCACGCCACTGAGATTAAAACCATTGAATGGACTGATTTAATGCCTGAGGAAGACCTTAAGGCATTACTGGCCATGCCTGAAGTGGCGCACGATTATAGCCAACCTTCGCCCTTTGATGATAATTACAATGGCGAAGATCCGAGTGCCCAAATTTGGCAGCAAATATTGCAATCAGCCAAAGTCAAGCCAGAGTATAACAACAAGAAAATCCGTATTCCGGGTTTTATTGTGCCACTAGAATTTGATGATAAACAAAATGTAACGAGTTTCTTTTTAGTCCCCTACTTTGGCGCCTGTATCCACGTACCGCCACCGCCACCAAACCAGATTATTTATGTAACTGGCGCATCGAATCTTAGAGCGGATATGATTTATTCCCCATTTTGGATTACTGGCACTATTACCACAGACAGCATATCGCACGATCTGGCCAATGCCGCCTACAGCATGACGGCGGATAAAGTGGAAGAATACACCTGGGAATAAGCGAGTGACACAAGCACTAAGGCCGTTAAACGGCCTTAGTATTAAGCGTTGTGATGTTTAAAAACGTACTGCGCTATTGCTTAAGGTTGTGGTTGCTGCGCCTTGCTGACCATTTAACACCCACTGTACATCAATTTTTTCCAGCGCTGGGGTTAAGCTAAATAAGCTTAATTCTAGTTGTTGTATCAGAGCAGGACGCTGACATAACAAACTAATATTGGCGTAAAAATCACCGTGGTTAACATGCCCTGGTTCAGTCAAGTCGGTAGACGCATCAGCACTTTGAATTTCACAGTTTGCCTCTGGGTTAACGCTAAACCAATTACCTTTAGCAAGATTATCTAATGCTAAAGCTATCTCTTGTTTTTGCTCGGCACTGCTTGGCGCATGCTCAAAACCGACAATATTATACGCAGCAGATTGTAAGGCTAACTGTAGTTCATTTCCTTCAAGTACCAGCGTTAAGGTGGCAGCGCCATGCACATGCGCACCTAATTGCGTGAATTCATCATCATGCTTATGATCGTGATGATGTTTGTGATCATGACTATCATGTTTATGAGCATGTTCAGCATGCTTTTCCTTAGCATGCTCGTCATGTTGATGTGCATGCTGATGGTTATGCGCCCGTTGGTCATCCGCAGTATGCGCATTGGCCGTGACAGGCGAACTGATAGCTAACCACAGCGCGGATAGCGCAGCAAAAGATAGACTTTTTTGCATTAGAACAAACCTCTCGTTATGTTTTAATCATCATACTGAATTTTAAACCGCTCGCAATGCTTTAGCTGATCTGAAAAGGCCTGAGCTACCGTAATGTCTTTCATTGTTTTTCGATGCAGATGTTTATGCCAAAACTTATTGTGATCCTGGGCGATCAACTCAGCCCTGCACTTGCTAGCTTACGCCAAGCCACGCCTGACGACATTATTTTGCTGGCCGAGGTAAAAAGCGAAGCCAGCTATGTAAAACATCATAAGCACAAAATCATTTTTCTGTTTAGCGCAATGCGGCATTTTGCTAGCGTACTGCGACAGCAAGGTTTTACAGTTCAGTATCTGGAGTATGGACAGGATCCTGCAATCCACAGTATTAGTGATGCTGTGCAAGCTACTGTTCGGCAATTCCCTATTCAGCAGATAGTGGTGACTGAATGCGGAGAATATCGGTTACAACAAGAGCTATTGCAGCTGCAAGCGCGCTGTCAGTTACCTGTAACGATTATGGAAGATGATCGTTTTGTTTGTAGTTTAGCCATGTTTGCGCAATGGGCCAGCGATCGCCAACAACTGCGGATGGAATACTTTTATCGCTTAATGCGCCGTCATACTGGTTTACTGATGGGCGCAAATCAGCAACCTGTAGGGGGGCAATGGAACTTTGATAAAGAAAATCGAAAAGCCTGCCCACCCGATATTGAGCAAATCCCGCCTCTAAAGTTCGAACATTCCGAAGTGACTAAAACGGTGATTGCGTTGGTCAATGCCCACTTTGCTGATCATCCAGGTCAAGCTGAAAACTTTCAGTACGCCGTGACCGGTAAAGATGCGCGTAAAGCCTTTTTGCACTTCGTGGAACAACAACTGGCAAAGTTTGGCGACTATCAGGATGCTATGCTACTGAATCAACCTTTTTTGTTTCACAGCATCTGCTCAATGTACCTCAATGCGGGCTTACTCGATGTCCGCTGGATGTGCCAGAAAGTTGAGCAGGCCTTCAAAGAGGGACGCGTCAGTTTAAATGCTGCCGAAGGCTTTATCCGCCAAGTCATTGGCTGGCGTGAATACGTCAGAGGCCTGTATTGGTTAAAAATGCCTGAGTACGTAGAAAACAATTTTTTAGACGCGCACAGACCGCTGCCTAGCTATTTTTGGCATGGCAACACCAAGATGCGCTGTATGCAGCAAGCGATCAGCCAAACATTAGAATTTAGCTATGCCCATCATATTCAGCGCTTAATGGTTACGGGCAATTTTGCCTTATTAGCAGGCTTAAGTGTGCAAGAAACGACGGATTGGTATCTCGCAATATACTGCGATGCTTACGAATGGGTTGAACTTCCTAATACGCTTGGCATGGCCTTGTTTGCGGATGGCGGTGTGTTAGCGTCAAAGCCCTATGCCGCCAGTGGCGCTTATATTAATCGTATGAGTAATTATTGTAAAAATTGTCATTACCAAGTAAAGGACACTTTAGGAGATAAGGCGTGCCCCTTTAATGCGCTGTACTGGGATTTTCTGGATCGGAATAACGATAAGTTAGGCCATAACGCTCGTCTTCAGCTGGCCTATAAAAATTGGTTTGCCAAAGGCATCGAACAGCAACAAGCCATCCGTGATAAAGCACAAGCATTATTAATTCACTTGGAGCAGCTATGACAACACTCGTACTGCTTAATCAATGCTTGCGATTAAAAGATAACCCACTGTTAACTGCCGCAACCGGCGATGTCTGTGCTGTGGTCGTCTTAAATAAGCCAGCGTATTTTGGTCAACAGTACGGCATTTTTCGTGCAAATTTAGCCCGTTTGCGCCAACAAATTACACTGATTGCCGATCTAAAACAGCAACTGGCCCAGCACAATATTGGCTTAGTGACATTATTTGGTCATATCACGTCTGAATTGCAAACCTTAGCACAACAACTGAATGCCAGTGTGTTGATTGCGGCAGAACCGACAGCTGATGAGGAGTATGGTCAATTTCGCCAACTCGCGCAGACACTTAAGATCACACTGATAGACTGCAATAGTTTACTCGCAGCATCTTTACGACCTGCTCTAGCCACTTTTCCTGATCGCTTTACCACCTTTCGTAAACAACGCGAACCCTTGCTCAACGTTAGCGCGCCAGCGCCTGATTTTAAGCAGACCAACAAACAGCAATGGTTGGGTATAACGGAAGCAGAAAGACTCAGCCAAAGCTGGTTACAACTCGCTGAGTATGCAGCACAAAGCTTCAAAAAAGCTCCAGCAGAGTCCATAGTAAAACACAGCGAAGGGGAAAGCTGGCAAAGGCTGCAGCAATTTATCTGGCATGAAAAACATATCTTGCATTATAAGGATACCCGTAACGCTTTAATTGGGGAAAACTATGCCAGTTTTTTTTCAGCCCCCCTTGCGGTAGGTACCTTATCCGTGCGCAGTGTCTGGCAACAGATCGAAGCGTTCGAGCAAAAAGTTGCCGCCAATGACTCCACGTACTGGCTAAAGTTTGAGTTATTGTGGCGGGAGTTTTTCCGCTGGCAATTCCGAAAATACCAAGCGGCTTGGTTTAGCGCTCACGGTATCAAGGGCCCAAAACACTTTACGCCCCCCAAGCTTAATCAGCAAAGCCTCCGTCGCTTTGTGCAATGGTGCCAAGGCCAAACCGGCGTGCCCTTTGTTGATGCGAATATGCGTTTACTCAATCAAACTGGCTTGATGAGTAACCGTGGACGGCAAAATGTCGCCAGTTACCTTATTCATGATCTGGCTCTAGATTGGCGCCTCGGTGCGGCTTACTTTGAACAGCGCTTACTCGATTATGATGTGGCCAGTAATTGGGGCAATTGGGCTTATATTGCCGGTTATGGTAATAGCGAAGCTCGTCCTTTTAGCCTGATTAAGCAAGCGATTAGTTACGATCCTGAGGCCCGTTTTGTGCGCCAGCTGCTACCTGAGTTGAGTACTGAAGGTAAAACGGCACATCGCCCCGCGGCAGGCAGCATTTTAGCGGTACTGAATCGAAACTGGCTGGCTGAGTTGGACAAGTAACAGATGCATTTACTTTGGCTGAAGCGCGATCTTCGTCTGGACGATCATGCGGCTTTATATCATGCAGCCCAACATGGGCAGCCGGTATTACCTGTATATATTGTTGAGCCTGATTACTGGCAACAGCCGGATACCTCGCTGCGACATTGGGCCTTTATCAGCACCGCGCTAGAACAACTGCAGATACAATTTACAGCACTAGGACAACCGCTACTGGTTTTTTATGGGCCAGCTAGCCGTGTATTCCATGAGCTGTTACAACACTTTCCTATATCGGCGGTTTATAGCCATGAAGAAACGGGCAATTTATGGAGTTATCAACGTGATATTGCCGTGGCTGGCTTTTGGCAGCAACGCGGCGTGCCATGGCATCAATATAAACAATTTGCCGTGTTCAGGCCGCTTGCCAACCGTGATCTCTGGTTTAAACAAGCAGACGCGTGGTTAAGCGCTGCGCTTTACCCTACACCAAGCTCACTGCCTTTTATCTGCCCGAGTAATTGGCAAGCACCTTTGCCTTCGCCAATGCGCACCAAGGATTTACCCGCTTGTATCGAACCGCAACAGGCACAGCATTGTGCAGAGACCTTACAAAGTTTTCTGCAGCAGCGCGCCCAAAGCTATCGCGCTGGGATCTCTTTTGCAGCAAAGGCAGCAAATAGCTGCTCTCGGTTAAGTCCTTATCTCAGTTATGGCATGATCAGCATGCGGGCTTTGCAACAACTCAGTTGGCAACAGCGAAAAGATGCGGTCAATAACCGACAACAGCAAGGATTAGACGCGTTTTACAGTAGATTGCGTTGGCACTGCCACTTTATGCAAAAGCTCGAAGATGAACCAGAAATTGAATTTAGAAATATGCATCGCGGTTTTGATGGTTTACGTGAAACTGCATTTTGCAAAGACGCTTTTCACGCTTGGGCTACCGGTAATACAGGCTACCCATTTATTGATGCCGCTATGCGCTCCTTGCTGCATACCGGCTGGCTACATTTTCGCGGCAGAGCCATGCTAGTTGCCTTTGCCTGTTATCACTTATGGTTGCATTGGCGACCTGTGGCATTGCATTTAGCTCGCTGCTTTGTCGACTATGAGCCAGGTATTCATTACCCACAAATTCAAATGCAAGCTGGCACCACTGGCATTAATCCCAATAGGATGTACAACCCAATTAAGCAAAGTCTGCAAAAGGATGCTGACGGAGTATTTATCCGGACTTGGCTGCCGGAGCTACGGCATATTCCTACCAGCTGGTTACACCAACCTTGGCTACTTAACAAGCAACAACAACAGCAATACCTCTGCCTGCTTGGTCGAGATTATCCGCAGCCGGTGATTACAGCCGAACACGCTATGCGCTTAGCTCGGCAACGCCTAAAAAACTGGTTAAGCGAGCATCGTCAACATTGGAGTGATGAAAAAAAGCGCATTGTGAAAAGACATGCAAGTCGCAACCGCCCAATAGAGCGGCGCAAAACTATTTCCAGACAACAATTAACGTTATTTGATGAGCGTTAACAGTAATCTCAAGTAACTAAAGCATGCTCTAAAAGCCGCCTTTTTAACTTACTTGAGTCAATAATTACGCTATTCGTCTTAAATGGCTTCTTCGTCTTCTTCGCCAGTACGAATACGGACCACACGCTCTACGTCAAACACAAAAATCTTACCATCGCCAATGCGGCCTGTCTGGGCGGTTTTCATAATCGCCTCGACACAGCGTTCAACTTGATCGTCAGCAACGACAATATCCAATTTCACTTTAGGTAAAAAGTCGACCATATATTCAGCGCCACGGTATAACTCAGTATGGCCTTTTTGCCGACCAAAGCCTTTTACTTCCGTTACCGTCATACCGGTAATATTAATATCGGCTAGCGCTTCGCGCACATCATCCAGTTTAAAGGGTTTGATAATTGCTTCAATTTTCTTCATGGTAAAAACCGCCGCGAGTGACTTCAGATAGCCGCAGTATAATACAAGCAAGGCACTGCTTCAGCTGTTTACAAGAATTTCTTGTTTTTCTTAGCCGATAACGCCCCTAGAACAAGAATTTCTTGATCTTATAAGCGCCAGATACGTTAAGATAATAACCCTCTTCATCAACAACAAGGCTTAAGTCAACGAGGCGATTATGGGAATTGCACAACAAATCATTGCAGAAATGCGGGTATTGCCCCACATTGACGTAGCGTATGAAGTTCGACGTCGTGTCGATTTTATTAAAAATCGTCTTACGACAGCAGGATTAAAAACACTGGTGTTGGGGATCAGCGGCGGCGTCGACTCGACGACCTGTGGTCGCTTAGCGCAGCTTGCTGTTAATGAATTAAATGCTGACGATGCTACAGCCCACTATCGTTTTATCGCGGTACGCCTGCCCTATGGTGTACAAAAAGATGAAGAAGAAGCGCAATTAGCACTTCATTTTATTCAACCCACAGCGGCGGTAACAGTAAATATTAAAGCCGCTGCCGATGCACTGCACGAAGCAACGCTATCGGGTACCACGGGGTTAGCTTTACCCAACGATGCGATGCAAGACTTTGCGAAAGGTAACGTGAAAGCACGTTGCCGGATGTTAGCGCAATATCATATTGCTGCGCTGCAAGGTGGTTTAGTGCTGGGTACTGATCATTCAGCCGAGAATATTACTGGCTTTTATACCAAGTGGGGCGATGGCGCTTGCGATTTGGCTCCGCTATTTGGTTTAAGCAAACGGCAAGTGCGCGCTTTGGCAAGACATCTGGGTGCGCCAGAGCTGTTAGTTGAGAAAATACCCACTGCCGATTTAGAATGCTTAGCACCGCAAAAAGCAGATGAAGCCGCACTGGGTTTAACCTACCAACAAATTGATGATTTTCTCGAAGGTTTGCCAGTCGCCGCAGAGGTATCGGAACGCTTAATTCAAATCTATCAGAAAACTCAGCATAAACGGCAAGCGATACCGACGATTTACGATTAATAAAATTAACACAAATAAAACACTTTTAAATATTATGCTACACTTTGACATTATTGGGTGTTGGAGTGTGGCAGATGAAACAACATGGTCTTACATTAGTCGAAATATTAATTACCATTATTATTTTAGGGATACTGCTCAGTATTGCTACACCTGTCTTTACTGAACTGATGCATAAATATCGCGCGAGCAGTTATATGCAGCAGTTTAGTCGTCACCTACATTATGCCCGAATCAAAGCTAGCCTCACGCAATCCTCGGTAAAAGTCTGTCCGACGGCAGGCCGTCAATGTGATGGAGACTGGCAGTTCAGTCCAATACAGTTAGCACTGATCGATCCCAGCGGGCAAGCGACACAACTACTTCGAGAAATCCCGCAAGTGCCTGTTAGGCATCGTCTTAGCTATAACCGGCAGCAATTACATTTTCGGCGTGACGGCAGTCTTGACGCTTTAGAAAATGGCACTTTCATATACTGCCCTCCTGCTTCTTATCAATGGCATTATCGATTGGTATTAAATCAGGCAGGTCGTAACAGGCTTAGCAAACATCAGCAAGGTTGCCCGGTTTAATCACACTGCTACTGCCAACAACTGATCGGTTCTGTTATGTCAACATTCCGTTGCCCTAAATGATTCAGGCTATAGTGTCGACATTTGCTATCCTGTTGCTGGGGGCCTTGCGCAATCATTAGCAGACGATAGGCCTGATTATGTTCCTGCAGCTGAATTTGTAAGCGATAACGACCAGAAGGCGTTGCGCCCCCCGACAATCCTAACTTAACTAAATCCGCGCTGTACTCGGCAAAATCGGCTAACAACTGTTCTTGACGACTGGCAATAGTCAGCATAGTAGTCACCGCTTCCGCTCGGTAACTACGCAGAACATATTGCTGATAAGCGGGATAAGCTATCGCAGTTAAAATTCCCAACAACAGCACAACGATCAGCATTTCCAATAACGAAAAACCTTGCTTGCTCATCAGTAGCCTCCCTGCTCACTGCGATAAGTAGCCAGCCTTTTCCATAAAGGAAATCTATCTAAACTAAGAGGCTCAGTACAGTTATGACATTCTGCACTGATTTTTAAAAGATTCGGTAGGATAACTTGCCAGTGCGTTTCAGTGCTTAATACCAGCTTTAATTGCTTATCCGCTTGTTGTCGCAAAGCAAACTGTGCATCAGCGAGATAGGGAATCTGTTTACTGCGTTGCCGATAAACCTGAGTGGCGGAATGTAAATGCAACGCGAATAATTGCTGGCTATCCTCTGCAACTTCGCAGGCGTCTGGGCTAACAGTGGCTGCAACTGCAGCATATATGACTCCAGCGATGACGGTAGGCGCCATACTCATTTTACCGGGCAAATGAACCAACCAACCGGCTTCGGCCAGTAAAGCTCGCCAATCATTCGCAGACAGCGTCTGATTTACTTCTGCTTCACTTAACACCGTTCTATCCAGCAAGTGTTCAAATTGCGTTAACGCAACATGTGTCATAGCCATATTAAAACGCAACATAAACAAGGTGTCTTGACCGCTTTGTCTATGACGTGCAATTAATAACACTAATTGCTTATCAGCCTGACGCCAAGCTAAAGGCGCTAACGTAACGGGTAAACGCGCTCGTAATAAACCTGCTGTGCCAATAAAATCCAAGCCACTGGTTGTTAAGTCTGCCATGAGTTTTGGTACACCAAACTTCCTATCCAAAATAGGCAAACGCCAAAGCTTCCCCTCTTTACTCAGCAACCAGAGATGATCGGTTAGGCCATCCAAATTGGCATCTTCCACTAAGGGCAGGGCTTGCACTTGCTGGGCTTGGTTGGCGAAAAGTAAGTCCATACTGGCAACAGGCCTGCTGCTTTGGTCAGATAATAATTGCAACTGCTGCATACCTGATTCGGTCGTTTTAACTGTAAGCTGAAGCGCTTCATTATGTGGCTGATGCGAAACAATTAGTCTCACTGGCTCAGGAGTCAAGGGTGGACAAAGCCCATAAAGAGGGACAGTGAACAGCACGCTGAGAAGAAGTAGCGTTTTCATGATGACACCTCCGGCAAGCGGATTTTTTTCCGAAGCACTAGGCTGTTATAACGACTTTTTATCGGCGCTTTATCTTGTCGTAAGCTGGTTTCCAGTAACAAGAGTTCACATTGTAACGTCGTGTCTGACCACGCAGCATAAACACCAGGGCAAGCCGGTAATGTTATGGTATTTGGCGGTAGCGCTGTCGGATCTAAACCATTCAATTCAGCTAAATGCCGCTGCAAAGCAGCATATTCCAATTGCAACTGCTGCTGCGCAGCTTGTGCAGATTTCATACTCAATTGGCTAATGACTAAGTTACTGGTGACCATCAATAACGTTACCATGATAAATAACAACGCAGTGAGTAAAGCCATCCCTCGATTTTTCATAACCCCTCCGATGTTTACACTAAGTTTTAACGGTTCATATCCTCATCTATCCGCCAAGACGGCATTTTCAAAAAAAACGGCTCCACTGAGTAATAAGCGACGGTAATGATCACCAGGCGCGGTAAAACTGAGTTTGCCAAGTTGGTAGTGCCGGGTATTTTGATAACTGCGATCTGGCTCTAAGGATCGCAGTAACACGTAGTACTGCACAGCAACAATCCGGCTTTGCTGCTGTAACCAGTAATCTGTTGTCATTTGATTGGTCGCTAAACGGTAGTTGGGGTGACCATCCAAATCACTGTCAATTAAGAACTCAAAATGCAACCTTTCAACGCCGTCAATAATAGAGTCAGTCGCGATAGTGGCATGACCAGCCGCATTTCTGACCAATCTTTTGCGCATCAAGACGGGAATGGTTTGCCCTAGTACTTGTTGCGCCTGAATATAAAGTACTGAATGCTGGTAGGGATATAATAACGAGGCATCGTGACTTACTGTAATCGAGTCGACAAAACGGCTCTGTTGCCAATCAGTTTGCAGATAAAAACGATTCATTCGCATCTCATTTCGAGCGACCTGAACTCCTACACTGCGCTTTAACTGTAAAAATTCAGTATTTGGTAATACATTATTCAAACAATTTAGCTGTCGAGCACCGCTAGCCGTGCCAGCAAAGACAACAAGAAAGGGCTGATTGACGCTGGGAAAGCTGCCCGAGTCTAAGCCAGACGCAAAACAATCATTACGGGGTTGCGCTATTGTACTGTGCGCATCACGAATCGCTTGTTGATTTTTACCGCCCCAAAAACCACCATTTTGTAATTCATTATTTAAAAGATTTAATACCAATTGGCCGTTCTGTTGGAGCAAAGCCAATTGTCTCGTTTGCGTTGAAGATGCTTGAAAAGCGCTAAAAGCGGTAAAAATAAGTAGCAATAACAATAACGCCAATAACATAGCAATTAAGACTTCAACTAAAGACATGCCTCCATGCTTGCCAATCATCAGCTTCTCCTTACTTTAGTTGCAAAGCAGAGCGCCCTTCGTTGGCTTCACAGCGTGGTGCAGTATGCAATGATCTGGCTGCGTGCTGCCGCCAGCTAGCGGATAATGAAACCTTTCCCGCATGCTGCTGTAAGCAAAACTCAGGCGCAAATAGTAAACCATAACCAGATTGGGGTTCTTGCCATTTCCTCTGCCAATGCACCAGAATAGCTTGTCTGGCATCGTTAACACTGCAGGAAACAGCGTTGCTGCATGTTGGTGGTTGCTCAGAGAAAGGAAATACGAACTCGCTGCCACTTACAGCATTAAAAGCTGCTAGCTGTTGCATAATTTCTTGCGATAACGCCACAGCCGTGGTGCGTTGACTGGCATCAGTCACCATTTTAAGTGCAAGTAGTTGGCCTGCGAGCGCTCCCAGCAGACCGACTTTTAAAATAAGTAAGGTAACCAACACCTCAACTAAACTGGCACCACGCTGTTGTTCCATAGCAACCTCAGCATTCTTCTTCCTGAATATAAAAAGATAGCAGCCAAGGTTAATTTTTCAAATTTTATTTGTAATTTTTTTGCTACCAGCAAGCTTGTACTGCTGCGGCCGAGGTGCCACCTTTGCCACTAGCCCCTTTCTGCCCAGCTTGATTTAGCGTTAAGGTACCACAGCCATCATTTTGTGGCCCCTTAGGTTCAGCAGTTAACTGAAAGGTTCTCGCTGCCACCGCTGCTAGCGCAAAGGTATAACGATCCGCCAGCTCCTGCTGACACTGTGTAGCGGGTAAGGCAATACCCGTAGGATCGTAACGCAAATTTTGAGTGTAAGTTCTTTCCATAAACTGCGCGTGCTCCATCAGGCAAGCCGTGGCCGCAGTTCTGTTGGCCCGTAACACATACTCCTGATAAGACGGATAGGCAATAGCAGCTAAAATGCCGACAATAGCGACAGCAACCATCAGCTCAATTAACGTAATTCCATACTGTTTTTGCATTAGTTGATTACCTCTCGCCATGAAATACGACCACGTCTTAATTGCAGGTTAACGGTTCTGGAATCAATAGCCACCCTAGAATCACCGACCACCATTTGTTCTCCAACAAACACAGGCTCGCCAGGCATGCCTTCAAACTTCAGACCACTCAACACGTTAGTGGGAGCCTGCGGGTCGCCATTACCTGTGGTAATACCGTCAGCATCATCAAATTTTCCATCTTGAGAAAGATCAAAGAGATGGTATTTCAAACGACTGCCGCTAAAAGGATCAACGGCCATTACCCAACCATCGCCCTGAGGATTACATAAATCGGAATCAGGAATAATGGTATTGATGATCAAATTAGACCCCACCACTCTGGCTCTAGAAGTAATACGTTCACGGTTATCTATTAAATCCATATACCAGCCTTTTTTACCAACCATGTCGTTTGAAGTCGCGGCAGAGATCAGGCGTGTCTGCTCTGTAACATCGTCCTTGCTGTAGGTGACGTTAGTCATAGTTCGCTGCACCAAACTGCCTCGGGAGCTAATTGGTGCACCATCAACAATACCATACCAACTTTGCTTGTCATTATTGAGGCTATCACCTGTTTCCAAGTATTTCCCCGTACCAAAAAATAACCAGAGCTGCCCCGTTTGTGGATGACTGGATAAGCTGATACCACCGGTTATCGGCTGAACTTTATTGGCGGCATCTCTGGCGGTGAATAAAGGCGCATTGTTGTACGCAACACCCCAGCTTGAAACCGAGGCACTGGCTAAATCAAATTTCCAGACATTACCTTTTAAATCACCCGCAAAAAACCAATCAGTATTGCCATTTCGATTGCTATCCCAACCTTCTGGCTGTCCCAGTGCGCCAGCCGTTGAAGGTAACTCTAACTTAATTGGTGCCCCCCCATTTTGAATATCAATAACTAATAAACCATTCTTACCGCTACTATTGTTATAGCCATATGGCATCACGGCAGCCCAGCGCCCGTTATTTAAACGCGTAATAACGGGTTTTGCGGTCATAATGCCCAGTTCGGGCAGCGTTAAATCCCACAATAATGAGATATTGGTCGGATTTGTCACATCCAGCGCAAACACACTGTTACCGCCGCGACCTAACGAACTTACTAACACCGTACGCCATTGATTATTAATATACACATCCGCCACAGTCGGTGAACCATCAACATAAAAACGGTGCGCGTAAGTTTCTTTCGCAAAAGATGACAGTTGCGCTGAACTGGTGAGCATACGTTGTGGCACATAAGCAAAAATCTCTCTACCTGCAGTACTACTTGTTGGATCGGCATTAAAACCATGCAACATCCCCGCGTTAGCTCCCACATACACAACAGGTGCGCGGTCTTTCTGTGCGGCTAAAAATGCAGCATATTTATTTGCACCATCCCAAGCATAACGTTGAAAGTTACGATTTTGTGGCGCACCAACATAAACCGGCGAAGAATGGGCAATATCCCCGAGCAAAGATACGCGTGAGCGTAAGCTACCATTAGGTTTTTCTTTAGATCGGTCACCACGCAGATAATCAACAATATCTTGCGATTCTAACGCCGTTTTTTCTGCAGTATTTAAATTTTCCCAACGAAACGGCAAAGTCGTCGTTGTACCACTGGCCGTGCGACTAGTAACAATAGGACGAGCAGCCCAAGGCCCAAAGTTTGCAGACCATTGCTGGGTAAGCGTAGTAGCATCTAAACTAACTAAGTTACCACTCCAATTTGCTGTATTGAATGAAGCTTGAAATACACTGTTATCCTCTAATAATGAGGTAGTGGTAGCCGCCAAATTAGAAGCGGATGCAACACGATTAAGAATCCCTTTTAAAGCCTCAGCTAACTGTGTACTAAAGGTTTGTGGATCTTTTGCACTAAAAAATCCGCCATCACTGTTAACGCTAGCATGCAGTAAATCGTCAATTTTCTTAAGGCTGGTATCGGTACCCGAAAAAGGATCTGGCCAACGGCTATCATAAGGCGCCCATTTGCTAGCCACTGCAGGATCTACTGTCCCATCAACACCTAACCCGACGCCGAAAGTGACCATATGCTGCCAGTCTGGCGATTCTTGCTTTCTGCGCGGGACATTATTCGTTAAATTCATCAGATCGGTGGTGTAGTAATAATGTGCGACATCAGCCAAGGTATTTTCTTTGCCATCTTTATCGGAATCACCAACACCCGGTGAAGTACCATTCCAGGCGCCATCCGTCATTAAAATGGTAAAGTTTTGGCGACAACTGACTATAGTGCTACCTTCCAACGCTGGATTTACTCGATAAGGTTCAGGGCTGCTAAAGTAATCTCCTGCGGCTTTTAATGTTGATCTTAAAGGCGTTCCACCTGAAGCTGTTTTTCCATAAAGCCAGTTATAGAAACCACTTCTGCCAGTGCCACTAAACTCACGAACCCCACGTTGAATTTTGGGCGATGTGTTGAGCGCGCCATAACCTACTCTGACATTATCAGGTAAGGTATTAAAGGCAGAACCAATACCCGAGCGTGCTAATAACAGACGATTACGATAGTACGAGTACCATATCGCAAAATTCGTCTTTTGCGCAGCTGAAGCGTTGTTCATGGACACATAGCTATAACATTTGTTTTGCTCAGGATTCGCATTACAAGACTCTAAGTTAGCTGCACTAGGCGCAAATAAATAATAGAAAGCCCCGTCGCTAAAACTGATGTTCCCTTGGCTATTTATTTGCGTAAAACTGCTATTTAGTCTATGGAATCTTGTCTCAAAATTATTTGATAAATTAACGCTATTACTTTGACTGAAGCCGTCTTTCCATGCCGAGGTATAGCTGGGTGTTGCTAACAATTGACCATTCGACGAAGGTGGTATTTGATAAGTTATAGCAGGATCGTAATAAGCAAAGTTAACCTTTGACGAGTAGTACCAACGATATTCAACATTTTCTCCGCTACGGATGGTGCTCCACTGTCCACAACTGCCATTACTCCAAAACCAAGCACAGCGTTGTGAAGTAGGTGCACTATAGTATGCATTCAGTGCATCCGGCATAAACTCAAAGTTCATGGAACCGGAGTCATCAATTAAAAACAGTATATTAGCAGGTACATCACTACCTGTTTGTAAGGGGACATTGGGGATTGCTAAGGTATTTGCGGACACAGAAACACTGATTCCCATGCTCATACCAAAACAACACCAGACAATTTTTTTGATTAAGGTTCGCATAATAAGATCCTTACTTGCCTTACAAACGCCAAATGGTTTGCATAATAACACCCGGTCTATTGTCAGCTGGCTGGGTGCGCGCAGTAATTCTAAAAGTGGGTGATAAACAATCGGCTTCTATGGTGGTACCGCTATCACAATCTGGCGCGGCTGGGGTTGGCCAATCACCAACATACTCAATGATGTAATGAGCTTGTAAATCCAACATTTCGTTTAATGCCGGTGGGTTAATCCACACCGTTTGCGGATCCAACCAACGGTCAATCTGCCCTGCAACGGGCAAACCATAAAAGCCTTGTACAACACCAACGGCAGTGGCCGGATTAGGTAACAAGCCCAACAGAGAATTCTCTGCCGCACGCAGCGCAGATTCCGCTTGCTGCACAAAAAGCTGATGCTCGTACAAATTAGCGGTCATTCGTTCTTGCAAGGTAGAACGCTGCATACTGGATAGCGTTAATACCGTGATCGTAACTAACAGTAACAACGTCACAATTAATGCTACCCCAGATTGTCTTGTAAATTGCTGCATACTAGCCCCTTAGCGATTCCGCACAGCGACAAAAAATTCTACAGTCCGCATCTCTTCACCCATACTGATTTGCTGATAAACGGCATCGTCCAAAATAATTTGCACGTTAACCCCTACAACTTGGGTCATATCCAAGGCGGCTGAAAAAGGCACAGGCCCAAAAGGTGTATTACGCATTTGATAAGCAAAGCTAAGCCGCTCAACACCAAATAACACCTCTTCTTGCACTGGCGCACCCGCAACAATGATCTCTCTAAATAATGAGTTAAAATTAGCGTCAACTTCACTGGCTGCGACAAACCAGCGCACCGTTGCAAACTGCATTACCATGGCATCTGTTGGGTATAACCGCGGTCTAGCGGAGCCGCAGACAAATGGATTAGCAAACCCCAAATCTACGGCGCAATTTAATCCAGTCGCAGCATGCTCTAGCCAATTATTGCCTACAGCGGATACCTGAAAGATCGAAGTTAAGGTGTCGTCACAGACCACAGCTAAATCACCAACGCTTAACTCTGGCCGTTGATTTAAGTTAAGTCTTGGCGGTACATGGGTCACTACGCTACTACTTTGTCCTGCACCATACATAACGCGAATAGACTCATTATTTGCCGCATCCGCTGCAGTGCCAACCAAACCACCTTGCCAGTTTAACCATGCAGGGTTAGCACCCGCGACTTGCACGACAGAGACCACGCGCTCTGAATTATTACAGCCCAAAAATCCAGCACTGCGTAAGTCGTAAGACATCACTTGAAAAGCCAGCCGAATTCGATTCTGTAAGTTGGAAAGATCTTCCGTGGTTCTGGCGGTAGTTTGATTGGACAAATACACCCCAAAAACACCACCCAGTAGTAATAACCCAAGCATCAGGGCAACTAATAACTCTGTTAAGGTGACACCGCGCTGGTATCTCATGGCCGCGTTTCCATAACAATGATAGAGTCGGTATTCATGCGCTCATTACTCCAGTCGATAGTGACCGTATACACCCCATCATTCCAAGCGACAGAGGCGCAGGTTTGCGGTGAGGTAGCCGCTTTCACATCTTCAAACCATTGCTCTGTACCTGGTGCGGGGGTGTGGCAATCCATAGCAAAAGCGCCAGCCCGCGCCGCCGCCTCATTCACTCGCATCACTTCAAATAAGGTTTCAGTTAGAATGACCGCCATGGCACGCTCATGTGCCATATTAGTACTTTTTAAACTGATGGTTTGTAGGCCTGCAATACCTAAAAGGCCTATTGATAACACCACCACAGAAATCAGTACTTCAAGTAAACTAATACCGCCTTGTCGACGGATCTGCGAAAACGTGTTCATCAGAGCCTCCTTAGGGAGCGGTGCAAGCCGCGCTGGTTTGCGAATTAATAGCAATATGCCCACCGGATCGAATAACCACATCACGGGCATTATTGTTTTTTGCACCTGTTAAACAAATTCTGACCACGCCATTTAAAGGCGCGCCTGCCGTTGTTCTAATTAAGCCTTGAGGCGAAAAGCGGATTTCCGAGTTGGTCGCGCTAATGGAATTACCGGTATGGAGGATAAGTTTGTCTGATAAACGGTATCCCGAAGCCATCACGCTATTGGCAACAATACCCGTCTGGGGTCTAGGCGGCGCTAAACCAATCAACCAACCTTGCCAGCCATTAGCAGAAGGGGCTGAGCAACTTAGGCCATCGGTACTGTGACATAACACCACATGCTGGTTCATTTTAATGGCTTCGGTACGCGCAGCATTCAGGGCACCCACTAGTTGGTTGACTTGCCCAGTTAACTGATTCGACTGTAACAACGAGATAAAGGATGGCACAGCGATAGTCACCACAATACTCAGCACGATCACTGTTATCATGAGTTCAATCAGGGTAAAGCCCGCGCTACGCCGCATATTTTTTTGTCTCTAAAGCCATATATAGCTTTACTATACCTTGCACCAAGGTTAAACCAACTGGAAAGCAGACTAGCGGAAGTTTTGGCCGATAAACGGTAATACGGTGTCTTAGCTTAACTGCAAACGCTGTTTAACCTGCGCCAAGGCGCGACGACTTACTGGCAAGCTATCAGGGCAATTTTTGAGCTGGATTTGATAACTACCCGCACTCAGTTTCAGCGCAGCAAAATAGCGAGGATTTAATAAGTAGCTGCGGTGGGTGCGAACTAACTGTGGAAAGCGTTGCTCTAACTCAGCTAAAGAGGTATCGACATAGGCCTCTCCTGTCGCAAAGGTTAACTTTACGTATTTGCTTTCAGCACTGCAATAAAACACCTCAGCCAGCGCAACCGTTTTGGTCACTAGCCCACATTGATACGCAATTTTCTGTTCTGACGCTTGTTGCCGCTCCATATGAGCTCTAGTCAGTGTGCCTACTTTAGTTAAGGCTTGTGCCAATCTTGCGGCGACGACCGGTTTTACCAGATAATCTGCCGCCGACACTTGATAAGCACTTAGTGCGTGCTCTGCATACGCCGTCACAAAGACTACCGCAGGTGGCACTGGTAACTCAGAGATCCGTGCTGCTAAGCTTAAGCCATCTTCATCCGGCATATCGATATCCAATAATACCAAATCAGGCTGCAAGCGCTGGATCTCCTGCCAAGCCTGACTCGCATGCTCTGCCGTCCCAACACAATCGGCATTCGGTAGTGCACTCAATAAACGCTGCAGACGACTGCGCGCTAACGGCTCGTCATCCACAATCAAAATCCTCATTTTTCCTCCAGCGGCAACACTAATTTGACGCGAAAACGCTGATCTTGTTGTACCGTGCTTAACTGCGCTTGGTTACCAAAGCACAACATCAACCGTTGTCGGATATTTGCTATCGCAATACCGTTTTTACTCTGGTTTCTCTTACTTAGCGATATGGGGTTATCAATGACGATACTCAGCTGCTTTTTTCCAAGGTAGGCCTCAATATCCAAGGTTGCAGGCGTTGTTCGCGTTTCAAAACCATACTGAATGGCATTTTCTAACAAGGGTTGAATGGTCAGAGCAGGTAAAGAAATTGCTGGCAAACTGGCAGGTAGCTGCCAATTGATTTTAAGTTTCTCTCCCAGTCGCCACTGCTCTAAAGCTAAATACTGCTGACAAAGTGCCAGCTCATCGGCAAGTGAAATGCGCTCAGAGCTAGCCATCGCCGCCCGAAATAAATCCGCTAAATTCAGTAAGGCTTGTTCAGCCGCAGCCGCATCGGTATGAATTAACTCAGCAACGGTGTTTAGAGAATTGAATAAAAAATGCGGACGGATCCGCGCTTGCAGAGCACTAAACCGAGCCTGATGCTGGGCACTAATACTGTTCGCCAATTCATCATACATAATCAAAAACTGCATCAGGACTAAACCGACGATAAAGGCAATAATCAGATGTTTTAGCACGAAAGAGCCTAAGCCGGCGCTTAGATTGATGTCAAACAGCAGCCAATAACTTAACAGTGAGCAACTACCGGTAACCAGCAGTAAAATCAGTTGCACCACCAATGCTAGCTGAGGCATGGAAAGATAACGCAAACGCGCTCTTAATCGAACATAGAGCAGACAACTTACTAAGCTGATCCAGTGCACTAGGATACTGATCAGCCCTAAACTATCCCAGAAAGCCGCCTCGCTACCAGAGGCTAAGGCTAAAATTAACGCTAAGGCTTGCGCGAATACCACCACCCGCAATAACGGTGCAGCCTGAGTAAGATCGGGTAATTGTAATTCAGGACGCCGAGTTTCCTTTGGCTGCTGCACCTAAGCTTACCTCACTTAACGTAACTCCGCCGGTATGGCAAAAACCACGTTTTCTTCGCGGCCAAGGGTTTCAGTAACCGTTTTACCGCCCCACATTTTCAGTTGGGCAATCACATCTTGTACTAACACTTCCGGAGCAGAAGCGCCCGCGGTCACCGCGACGCGGCTTATGCCATCTAACCAACTTTGTTGGATGTCATTGGCGGTATCAATCAAGTGCGCAGTACAACCCAGCTTTTCCGCTAACTCTCGTAAACGGTTTGAATTACTACTATTTTTAGCACCCACTACCAACATTAATTCGGCTTTAGCCGCGAGCTCACGCACAGCGTCTTGACGGTTTTGTGTAGCATAGCAGATATCATCTTTACGCGGCCCCTCAATCTGTGGAAAACGCGCCCGTAATGCATCAATCACATCGGCAGTATCATCCACAGATAAGGTGGTCTGGCTACTGTAGCTAAGCTGCTGCGGATTCTTAACCTGCAATCGCTGCACATCCTCTACCGACTCAACCAAGTAAATGCCGCCCTCAGTGTTATTATACTGGCCCATAGTGCCTTCTACTTCCGGATGACCAGCATGCCCAATCAGGATACATTCAACCCCTTTACGACTGGCTCGCGTTACTTCCATGTGGACCTTGGTCACTAGCGGACAGGTAGCGTCAAACACTTTTAAGCCACGTTGTTTTGCATTTTCTCGCACGGCTTGTGACACACCATGTGCGCTAAAAATCACAATTTGGCCATCAGGCACTTCTTGTAATTCATCCACAAAGATAGCGCCACGACGTCGCAAGCCATCCACTACAAATTTATTGTGAACCACTTCATGCCGAACATAGATAGGATGCGGAAACAACTCCAAGGCGCGCTCTACGATACTAATGGCACGATCGACCCCCGCACAAAAACCACGAGGGTTGGCTAATAAAATATCCATACTTAGCTTACCTGCACAATTTCCACGTTAAAGGTCAGGGTTTGTCCTGCCAGTGGATGATTAAAATCGATGGTGACAGAATCGCCTACCACTTCACGCACTAATCCTGGTAACTCGGAACCATCAGGCATAGCAAAGCCGATGATCGCTCCTACTTTTGCCGGTGCTTCTGCTGAAAACTTGCTGCGGTCCACGTAGTAAATATTGTCGGGGTTCGGCATACCATAAGCATCTTCTGGAGCCAGCGTGAAAACTTTCTTATCACCTGCCGCTAAGCCAAACAGTTCAGCTTCAAAGGCCGGAGATAAACTGCCATCGCCCATTTGTAGTTTGGCTGGTTTATTATGAACCCGCGTGCTTTCTGCAGCACTGCCGTCCGATAACTTAATATCAAAATGAAACACCACAGTACTGCTGTTACCAATAGTTTGGTTACTGTCGTTCATTGCTCGCTCCGGTTTCGTTAGTAAAGCTTTCCCAAATTAGTAAGGCGGCACCAATACAGATCACTGAGTCGGCAATATTAAATACCGGATAGCTCCAGCCTTGGTAGTGCAAGTGAAAGAAATCAATTACATAACCAAAAATACTGCGATCAATTAAATTTCCTATTGCTCCAGCTAAAATTAGGCTCAATGCCAGTCCTAGTTTTAGATTACCGGCTGGAGCACGACTCATCCAAATACTGATAATCACACTCATCACTATGGCTAGCAGCGTAAAAAACCAGCGCTGCCAACCTCCGGCATCACTTAAGAATGAAAAAGCCGCGCCATAGTTTCTAACGTAGGTCAGGTTGAAAAAGGGCAGCAGCTCAATGGACTGGCCCAAGAACATTTGTTGATGTACTAACTGTTTAGTCACTTGATCTACGACCAATAGCAGCAGTACTAACCACCACCAACGCCAGGCTGTATCTTGAAATAATCGCATTAAGCAAACTTCCTTACTTCACCCTCACCGCTGACATTACTGACACAGCGCAGACAAATTCCAGGATTAGCAGCATCAGCCCCCACATCATGGCGGTGGTGCCAACAACGTTCACATTTCGCCGCAGTTGAGGCCTGCACCAGTACACTTAACCCTTTCATTTCTGTCACTACAGCCGCAGGATCTGCGTTAGCCGTACTGACGGTGGCGGTAGAGGTAATTAACACAAAACGCAGCTCATCGCCCAGTCGAGCTAACGCATCGGCCAGCTCAGGGGCAGCATATAAGGTTACTTCCGCTTGTAACGAGGCACCAAGTTTTTCCTCACGGCGTGCACTTTCCAACACTTTATTGACTTCATCGCGCACTTGCAGCAATTGCTGCCAGTAGGCATCACTAAACTGCCCAGCAGGGATAGCCGCAAAGCCTTGATACCAGACATCAGTGAAAACAAAAGGCGTATCTTGACCAGGTAAAGCTTCCCAAATCTCTTGTGCGGTAAAGCTCATGATGGGTGCCATCCAGCGCACCATCGCCTGAGCAATATGGTAAAGCGCGGTTTGGCAGCTACGACGTGCTTGGCTGTCTTTATGGGCGGTATATTGGCGATCTTTAATTACATCTAAGTAAAAACTACCGAGCTCAACAGTACAGAAGTTCATCAGCTTTTGACTCACCTGATGGAACTGATAGTTATCGTAAGCATCCACAATTTCTTGTTGTAACTGTGCTGCGCGGTTAACCACCCACAGATCCAGCTCGACTAACTGATTAAATGGCAGTAAGTCTGTTGCAGGGTTAAAGCCGTTTAAGTTGGCCAATAAGAAACGGGCGGTGTTACGGATCCGTCGATACTTATCGGCGGCACGATTTAGGATCTCGTCCGATACCGTCATTTCAGAGGTATAATCCGTGGTAGCGACCCATAAACGTAGGATATCGGCACCCAGTTTGTTCATCACATCTTGTGGCGATACCACATTGCCCAACGATTTGGACATCTTGCGGCCTTCACCATCAACGGTAAAGCCATGCGTTAGTACTTGCTTATAAGGCGCCTGACCTTTGATGCTCACGCCGGTCATCAACGACGACATAAACCAACCACGGTGCTGATCTGATCCTTCAAGGTATAAATCAATTTGGGTCGCGCCATTAAACTCTGGACGCACATCCACTACTGCGGCATGGGTCACACCAGAATCAAACCAGACATCCAGTGTATCGGTTACTTTGCTGTAACGC
>CAZNXI010000033.1:0-22931 GCA_964577005.1 uncultured Rheinheimera sp. | reverse complement strand
ATTGTTGGAGTATTGTATGCCACACCACCGTCTTGCCCATCTAAATCATCAAGATGTTCGTATCGATGAACTGACTATTCACTCTTATGAAATGGGCCTTTATTTAGTCGAGGCCGATTTTGACGGCCGCAAAGGTTTTATTGTTAATGATGAAAATCATCCACAGCGTTTTCACAGTGTAGAGCAAGTAAAGCAGTTACTTAAAGATTGCACGGTGCGAGAAGCTTGGTTGGTGCATCAATCTGCCTATGATGAGATGTGCGGCGGGCCGGAAAAAACGGATAATACGCTAAAACTCCCTGTTTGCTTTAAGCACTAGCGTTTAATTTTTACAGCAATACGGCACAGTAAAGTGTCTGTGCCGTTTAATGTTTTGCATTTGGCTTAAATTGAGCTTTTTACCAGCCAATGGCACGATATAAACGCTGCCACATTAATTTATTTTGCTGTTTTAAACTCACCGCACGCAGCGATACCTCGTTGGTTAGTTGCTCTTGTTGCTCCAGCAAATCTGCTAGGCTCGCTAGCAACGAATCTTCTGATAAATTTTCAACACAAAAATCACCCATGCCGAAGTCACTCATCATGGCATGATATTTATGGCTCCAGCTGGTGGCGATACAAGGCACACCTTGGCTAAGTGCATTCACTGCACCATGAAAACGCGAGCTAATGGCCAGTTGTGCTTGGCCTATAAAGGCTTTAACCGCTAATGGATCTTCAATTTGCACTAAGCCACAAGGCGATAACGCGGCAATTTCTGCGCACAACTCGGCATCTTCTTTACCTTCATGATTTACCAATACCGGTTGTATGCCTAGCACCGTTAAATAATCGGCAGCAGCGGCAAAGGCACTAACATATTCTTGGCGCATTGCCTCGGCATTGGCATGGTTATACTTAGAGACCACCTTTGAGTTTGGAATTAACGCGGCAAATGGCATGTTTAATTGTGGCACTTCATCATTTGCCTGTGGGCTTAAACCCACAGTAAAATCAGGTGTTAAAATCACATGCTCGGGTAATACCTCAACACAGCTTTGCAAGTGGGAAAGCGACACCGGATCGCGCACAAAAATCAATTTGGCATGGGTAATAATATCGCGCATAGCGGCTTTACTTTGCTTCGAGCTAAAAGGTCCAAACGCCTGCGGCATAAAAATATAAGGTTTGCCGGCCTTACTACAACGCACGACCTCTTTGGCGGTATTTTGTAAAAAGGTTAATGGCCATTGATCACCATAGGCAAAACCGCTGGCTTCTAAGATCAGATCAACATCGCGCTCCGTTACCATGCCATAACGATTAAATAAGCGTTGCATGGCGGCAGGAAGCTTGGCAATGATGCCGCTTAAATCCATGCCTTTGCGCCGAAACGCCAGCTTTTGCCAAGCGCCGTGTCGTGCTCGCTCTGGATAGGGCAAATTCGGGCCAGGCGATAACACCAGCTCGAAAGGTGTATTTTTCGCTTTTAAGCCCTGCAAGCAGGCTAACAACATTAAATACGCGCCTTTATTTCTAAATTGCACACCTTTAATTTCAACAAAATAAGGTTTGGTCATGGATTGTTTCCGTTATCGATCGTTGCCGTACGTTTCACCCTAAGTAGCTGCCATAACTGGCTGCGGGTGCTTTTGGCAAAAAATAAGAAGAAAAATGAAGCATAAGCATAAGAGATCAAGGTTGCCCAGGCTGCGCCCACAATACCGTACTCTGGGATCCACCAAAGATTAAGTAGCACATTAAGCAAAGCGCCCATACCATGGCTAAATAGCGATAGCGGCTCTTGCTCGGTGATAACTAAGTGCTGGCCAATTAAATAGCGCACAAAGATAAAGCAGCCTGCCCAAATATGGATCCTAAGCACCGTAATGGCTTCGCTAAAGGCGTCACCAAACAGCAGCATAATGATCCACTCGGCACTGAGGCTCATCACGACCGCTATCGCCAGTGCCGCACTAAAAAACATAAGTGCAAAGCGGCGTAACTTTAATAAATAGCCATCCCAGCTTTTTTCATAGGCTTTTAGCATATCTGGGTAATAACGCACGGCCAAGGTTGCCGGAAAGACATACCATAATTCGGATAAGCGGCTGGCTGCGGCATATATACCGGCTTGTTCCGTACCAGCGATACTGCCCAGCATCACAATGTCAATTTTTAGGTAAATCACCGAAACAATACCGGACAGCCAAAGCCACGCGGAGCGCTTAAGTAATTGCTGGGCATACTCCAACCGAAAATGCTTAGGGTGATAGGCCGGCCAGCGTTGCTGCTCTTCTTTAAATGGACGATGTTTTTTGCGGTAAATCACATACTGCGCCAAACCGACCAGTAAAAATTCAAGAGCAAACACTAAGACTAAACTGGCAATACCAAACCCACGATATAACAGCAATAATTTCAGCCCAAAACTAGCCAGCGAAATTATCGATTTTACATAGGCGCTAGTACGAAACGTACCCTGATAATTTAGGTAAAACTCGAAAAGAAGAAAGCCAAAAAACGCCTGTAACACAAACAGCAGCGGTATAGCATAGCTGAGATGGCCGCTAAACAGTTCTGGATTAACCAGATAAAACAGACCCAGCATCAAGCCACCACCGAGCAAGCCAAGTAGCAGTCGAATACTGACTGCGGTATATAACATGGTCATTGCGGCTTGCCCGCTAGGCAACTTGGTCATTTGCCGCACTACCAGATTATTCAGGCCCATACTGGTCAAGGGCACTAAAAACGCACTCCAGGCCATGACAATGGAGTAAATACCTAACTCGCTGGCACCTAGCATTCTCGCGACAAAGATCGTCAGTACTGCGCCCGCAGTCAGTTTGACTAACTTATCACCCAACATAGCGGTAGCGCGGGCCATTAACAGTTTTTTGAGAAATTTCATATGCCTCTCCGCTGCAGGCGACGACGGAGGTGCGACAGGATCCGCCAAATATTCTGTAGCAGCAGGATATAGCCCGCAAAGACCAGCACAAACAGCAGTAACATCACAACATCTGGGATCATCAAATATTCACCAATAATACCAATGCAGGCAAAAATACAGGCTAAGGCTGTGATTAAGGTCAGCGATTCGCGAGAATCTAAACCTAAGCGCAGGGAAATATGATGCAAATGCTCGCGATCGGCTTTAAACGGCGATTGCCCCTTTAAGATACGTCTAAGCATAATTGCCACCATGTCCATCAAGGGGATGGCGATTAACCAGAGTGCAGTGATTGGCCGAAAACTGGCTGTTTCACTTTGGGTGCCGGTGATGAGTAACCAAATGACGGAAAAGCCAATAAGCATACTGCCAGCATCACCCATAAAAATTTTTTTACCAGGGACTAAGTGCAGATTAAAGGCTAAATAAGGTAATAAGGCGCAAATCAATAACATGGGCAAGAGCGCTTGCTCAGGTTGACCCCATAGCAACATAAAGCCCGCTATGGCAACAAAGCTAACCAAGCTTAACATTCCTGCTAGCCCATCAATGCCATCGGTCATATTGAAGGCGTTAATTGCTGCGATAACAGCAATAAGTGTAATGGGTATACCCAAGAAACCGAGTTTAACCTCACCAAAACCAAACAGATTTCCTAAGCTGGCGAGATGTAAATCAAGCGCATAAACCATCCCTAAGCTAATGACTAATTGCACCGCCAGACGTAATTTAACGCTAAGATCAAGATAATCATCAAAAACGCCTAACAGCACTATGCTGCCGGTTAATAACAAATAGTACATCAGGTTCAGCCCCTCTGGTACAAAGAGCACAATGGAAAAGGCTAATCCCGAAAAAACGGATAGGCCACCGATCAAAGGAATGCTACCGGTGTGTTGTTTACGTCCTTTGGGGATGTCTACTAATCCGATTTTTTGAGAAAGCGGATAAAACAGCAAAATCGCCAACAGACAAAATCCAAACGCAGCGAAAAATAACAGCAATTGCGAAGTCATAGTGAGTTCATTTTATTCAATTTTGCCTAGGAAAAGGTTATTCAGCGGAGCGTCAGCTGAAAATTGTTGTAATAATAATGCTTAGTGAGAAAATAAACGACTGGCTAACGCTAATACTTTTTAAACAAACCCTTTATCCATTTCTGTCACATTCCTAGGAGTTTTACCTTAACGTGGCCACTGCTGATCCAAAACTATTAGTTATCACCAATATGGGGCCAAAAGCATCAGCACCTTTTCAGGGGCAGTTTGTGGCTAATCAGGTGGTTGAGTTAAATAATCAAGGGCAACACGCCGACTATCATTATATGCGGTGGCATAGTGACTCTTGGCTGAACAGCGTGTTGAAATATCCCATATTCTTTTTGGACTTTGTCTGGCGTTTTCTGCTAAGCCGTAAACGTTATCAGATTATTCATGTGCACTTTTTTTACCCAAGTATATTTTTAGCCCTACTGTATCGATTACTGCGAAACCGACAACTGAAAATCGTTGTGACCTGCCATGGCAGTGATATTTACTTTTATCAGCCGCCAAGTCGTCGGTATCGTTGGTGTGCGAAGCAGGTCGATTCTTGGATTTTTACCAGTGCGAGTTTAAGTCAGCAGTTTTTTTTCACGCCAGTGCATCAGCAAATCTTGTCGGCAGGGATTGATGGGCGCTATGCTGCCGCGCAGTGTGTGCATTTTTCAGAAAAAGATATCGATCTTTTGTATGTGGGGGCCTTGGACAACAACAAAGGCATGGATCGTCTATTGGCGTTACTCCCTTCGCTACCAGATTGCCGTGTTGTGGTGGCTGGCGCGGGGCCTTGGCAAGCAACGCTTGAGGCCGCCGCCAAGCAGTTTGATAATCTGCAGTTGTTAGGCGCGCAGTCACCTGAACAATTGCAAAAACTGTATGAGCGGGCACGTTGTTTTATAAGTTTGTCGCGCAATGAATCTTTTGGGTTAGTGATGGCGGAGGCGATGGCCTGTTATACCCCTGTTGTTGCAACAGAGACGGATGGCTCTACCGCGCAGGTGTTACCTGGTTTGACAGGCTATCGAATCAGTCAACAACAATCAGAACCGGAAATAATCGCGCAAGTTTGTCAAAGTATTCACCAGCTGTTTGGGCTTTCAAACAGCGCTTACGCTACGCTGCAGCAAGCATGTCGGCAGCAAGCTGAAGCGGTGTTATTACCTGGCGTGATTCGTCGTTTGCGGCAACTTTATCAGGATTTAACGCATGGACAATAGTGCAGTGAATAGCATAGAGGCTATTTCGACCGTAACGATAGGGCCTGTAGCTGTGTCAGCTTTTGACGATATGACACAATTACTTAATTTTATTGTGCAGGACAGTGGTGAGGTTTTTGGCGGTTCGGCTATTGCCATTAACCCGGAAAAAATCTTAACAGCACTGGAAAACCCAGCTATTTTAGCCGTCATCACGCAAGCAGATATTCGTTATGCCGATGGCATTGGTGTGGTTAAAGTGATGCGAAAACGACTTAACCGGCGAGTTCAGCGCATTCCGGGTTGCGAATTGTGGCAGGCGCTGATGCAGCGTGCGGCTTTATTTAAGGTGCCGGTTTACTTAGTAGGCGCGAAACCTGAGATCTTGGCGCAAACGCAAGCTAAGTTAGTTGCTCAAGGCGTGAATTTGGTTGGTGCGACTGATGGCTATTTTCAGGATGAAGCTGAACTCATTAACCATATCAAGCAAAGTGGTGCCCGTGTTGTCAGTGTTGCTATGGGCTCGCCTAAGCAAGAACTTTTGATACAGCGGATACAAGCACAACATCCAGCCTGTTTTTACATGGGAGTGGGGGGGACTTATGATGTGTTTACCGGTAATGTAAAACGCGCTCCTGCATTGTGGTGTAAGCTCAATCTCGAGTGGACCTATCGACTGCTATCACAACCCAGTCGCATCGGGCGGCAACTGAGGCTGATAAGATACCTTTGGTGGTATTGGCTAGGAAAAATTTAAGGATAGCTGGATGTCGAAAAATCCATTAATCAGTGTGTATATGCCCACTTTTAACCGAGTCCAAATGGCCTGTCGTGCTATTGATTCGGTGTTAGCGCAGGATTATCCCCATTTTGAACTCATTGTTGTTGATGATGCTTCTTCAGATGACACTTATGACGTGCTAACTGCCCGCTATGCTGCGGAGTCACGGGTCCATATTCTGCGTCAAGCGCATGGCCAAGGCGCTTGTGCTGCACGAAATCGGGCGATAAATGCTGCAAAAGGTGATTTTGTCACCGGCTTAGATGATGATGACGAATTTTTACCACATCGCTTAAGCAGTTTGTTAGCGGCTTATGATGATAAATACAGCTGTGTGTGTTCAGCTTATATTTGGGATTATGGCTCGGTCAAGAAAACCTTATATGCTCAGCAGCAAACCGTCAGTTTAGCTGAGCTCTTGGATCTGCATACCTTGTCTAATCAGGCCCTGGTTAAACGTGAGCGGATGTTACAACTGGGGGGCTTCGATACTACGCTGGCGGCATTTCAGGACTATGATATGTGGGTTAGAGTGGTTGCCGCGTTTGGCCCGGCGTTGCGCATTGCCGACGCCAGTTATAAGGTGAATGTGGGGCACGAGCTTGGCCGCATAACTAACTCACCGAAACGTTTAGATGCGCATCAGCAGTTTGTTGCCAAACATCGTAGCTTGATGAACGAGCGCAATCTGCAAAATCAAATGTTTTATCGTATAACGATGCAACAGCAAGCACTGAGTTTAGCGCAAGTGATGCATCTATGTCGTTATGGGTTAATCAAACTGAAGGTGCGCTATTATCTTAAACAACGATTGGCACGTCTCAGTCAGTTGCGGATTAGGCTATTCAGTAAAGGTTTAAGCGGTTTATTTAAAAAATAATGATGACCTTAACGACGACTCAACTACAGACTGCTGCCTTAGACCGTATATTGCTTTTTCTGGCTGCTTTGGTGGTATTGGTGGACTGGTTAAATGGGCTGCTTTGGCATACTGTTGGACAAAGTTATCATCTAGCTGCCCTGTTTAAAGCACTATTGTTAGCGGGAATTGGCATCAGAGGCTGGCAGCTTTGTCGAGAGTCGTTATATGCGCCATTTGGCCTAATGTGTTTAATGTTGCTAGGTCCTGTTTACGTGATGCTGTTAAAAGGACATAACGGTTTATGGCAAGATATTCAGTTGATTGCCAAAGTCGGGGCGTTATTAACTGCTTTAGCCTATTTTAGTGTGCTGGCCAAGCGTGATCCTGAGCGCTTTGCTCAATGGCTAGATAGATTTGTTCTGGGGAGCTATCTGCTGCTGTTGCTGAATTTTTGTGTTGGATTGGCAGGCTATGGTGGTACTGCTTACCAGCCAATGGAAGAAGTGTCGCAAAAGTTTCTTGGTATAAAAGGCTTTTTTATTTCTACCAATGAATTATCAGCCTTATTGTTGGTTTTGAGTTGTTGGTTATTAATGCGATCTTGGCAAGTAAAGCGTTGGTGTTACCCCATAATCGCGGCGTTGACCTTGCTAATGGCCTTACTGATGTTGACAAAAACGGGGCTTTTTGGCAGTTTGCTGCTGATATGCTTTATTCCATTATTACTGACCTCGACGCATCACTATCGTAGCATTTATCAACAATACAGACGCGCTATAGTGGCAGCTGGGATACTTTTATGCGGTTTACTGTTGTTGTTAATCTGCAATATTCAAGCACTTTTACAGTGGGTTGGGCTTTACGATAAGTTGGTATTCTCTTATCAGCAACGTGGATTAGCAGGCATTATTTTATCGTCGCGTGATTTTTATTTAGTTCGCAATTTCACCACGGTATCTGAGCATTATCCGGAATGGCTTCACCTATTTGGTGTAGGCCAGAGTGGTGTGCAGTTATTGCTTAAAAAATATTTTATTGAATTAGATTTATTCGATTTATTGTTATTTTATGGGTTAGCCGGTGCGTTGCTATTTGCACTGAGTTTTTGGCGTATTATCTTGTTGACCATTCGCCAACTGGCTATCAGCAAAGCAGCTGCACCTGTGCTGTTGTTGAATATAATACTTTTGCTGGTATCTCTGTTAGCGGGGCATGTTTTGACCTCGGGTATGCTCTGGTTGCCTTGGGCATTAATCAATGTCGGTGTGCTTGTGCAGGGGTTACTCCCCTTGCCAAATCAGGCGAATAGTGCAGCAAACACGTCCCTTTTAGCAGGCACCAAGTCATGAAAGATTTGCTTGAACCTTTTCTCTATCCGCATAATTTACTGTTGTACGGTTTGTTAGTTGCTTGTATTTGCTATAAAAAAAAGGGGCTCTGGCTGCTCTTTGTTTTTTATTATGTCATGGGAAATACCTATATCGCCAATCACGTTAGGCATTGGTATAGCAATACCCTTAACTTAGCCGCTACGGTTGATATATCTGGCGCGGGCAAGACACCTGCGGAGTCAACACTTTATATAGTATTGGGGTGTGGTGGTTCAGCGACACAGTTACCGGCTTGTGCTTCCGCTCGCCTGCAACGGTTAAGTGTAGAGCTGGCAGATGTTACGACGAAACAAAGTCCTGCGGCTGTATTAATTACTACACGCTATTGCCAACCTTATCTAGACGCTTTAGCCGCGCGTCAGCTTGCCTTTGTAGTGGACTGTTATGATGCCGGCGAGAATACTTATCAGGAATTTGCCAGCTTGGCCAAGCGCTTGCAGAAATCGCAACCGCTTAGATTTATTACTAGTGATTTTCACGGTTGGCGTGTGCGGAAATTGATTGCCGATTATCAACTAAATGCCAGCGTTGGCGTTGCTCAAACCCAAACCTTTCGCGCGGTAAACTGCAGTTTGAACTGTCTGTTTACTATCAATCTGACGAATCTGGATTTTTACAGTAAGTTAATTGCTGAATTTAGTAGCTATGCGATTTATCGGTTCGGAGGAGAGCGCTTTACCGGTGAGGTGTCCGGCTAAATAACGCTAAACCCAGCAAAACACCGCAAATTGCGCCGAAAAGATGAGCGTCGATTGCTACCTCGGCCGCCAGTTTGGCGGCCAGCTCGGCATCTGGGCCAAAGTATTGCTCAAAGGCCAGTTTTACGGCTACCCCTAGCAGAATTAAGATGCCACTGCGAAAACCTTGCCGAATGTCTAACACTGCGCCAAAACATAAGATGCCATGTAAAACCCCCGATAAGCCAACATACAGAGTCAGATCCTTGGCAAAAAACCAAAGGCATAGACTGGTGGCGAGGCTAATAACTAACACTTGCCAAGCGAAAGCCAAGCGCTGCTTGAGAGGTGCATGCAGTAGCATGATGACAAAAAGACCGCAAAGATTCATCAAGAGATGATACAGGTTGCTATGTAAGAAATGGCCCGTGAGCAGCCGCCACAGCTGTCCTGCTTCAATCGCTAACTTGTTGTATTCTAGAGTAAGCTGAACTGTTTTAGGGCAAAAATACAGCACAGTGATTAACACAGCCACAACTAAATAAGGTAAATAGGTTTTAATTAAGTGACTTTGCATTGGCTGAGTTGATCTTATGCTACTAACTGGTTAGGGTAATAGGGCATTATTATAAGGAAAGTCCCCGTAATGAAAAGAAATCTTCTCTTAGTTACTTTTGGCATTAGTTATTTCGTGATTGCCAGTTTTACTTCTTCATATGCCGTTACTGCACCTCAGGAAACGCGAGAGCCTGAAGCGGCCACCGGTGTTATTGCACAGCAACTTACGGTTTTCCCTGCTGCCATGGTGGCAGCCGCCAATCCTCTAGCATCTGATGCTGGGCAACGTATTTTGAAAGCGGGTGGCAGTGCTATTGATGCCGCTATCGCAACGCAGTTGGTTTTAGGTTTAGTTGAGCCACAAAGCTCCGGTATCGGCGGGGGAGCCTTTATTCTGCACTGGCAGGCTGACAGCCAGGCCTTAACGACCTTTGATGGACGAGAAACCGCACCTGCCTCAGCTGGCCCAGAATTATTTTTTAATAGTGGCAAGGTACTGAGTTGGCGTGAAGCATACGTAGGAGGAAAATCAGTTGGTGTGCCCGGTGTACTGCGGGCCTTGGCTGATGCACATCAGCTGTATGGTAAGCTGCCCTGGGAAAGTTTATTTAGCGATGCGATTCAGTTGGCTGAGCAAGGCTTTATGGTGACAGATCGTACGGCCAAGCAACTGGCAATGGGCTGGAATCAAGGCTTAAAGCAATTGCAGCCTGCGAGCGAGTATTTTTATCCGCAAGGTCAACCGTTAGCTGCCGGGCAGTTACTGAAAAACCCTGCTTATGCTGCCATTTTAAGACAAATCGCGAAAGAGGGCGTAACTGCATTTTACGAAGGTGAAAATGCGCAAGCGTTAGTGCATACCGTGCAACAAGCGGCAATTAATCCTGGTCAGTTAAGTCTTGCCGATTTAGCTGCCTATCGCGCTATTGAGCGAGATGCCATCTGTATTCCTTATCGGGTATACCAAATTTGCAGTATGGCGCCACCGAGCTCGGGCGGGGTAGCCGTATTACAGATGATGGGCATTTTGGCGCATTTTCCACTGGCCGATATGCCGCCAAACAGTGCAGAAACGGTTCACCTCATTAGTCAGGCTGCGCGTTTAGCTTTTGCCGATCGGGATCACTATATTGCCGATCCCGCCTTTGCAGACGTGCCCGTGGCAGGCTTATTGGCGCAAGATTATTTAAAAGCCCGTGCCGCATTAATTCTTGCTAACGATCGCATGGCTACAGCTGGGTTCCCCGAGGGGGCATTAGCAACTGCCCGCGCAACAGCCATTGAATTCCCGAATACCAGCCATTTATCCATTGTAGATGCCGCGGGTAATGCGGTCAGTATGACCACTAGTATCGAAAATGTGTTTGGTTCTGGCTTAATGGTTAACGGCTATCTATTGAACAATCAATTGACTGATTTTAGTTTAGCCCCCAACAAGGGCAACCAATTAGTGGTTAATCGGGTTGAAGGCGGCAAACGCCCTCGCAGTTCAATGGCTCCTGTGATGGTATTTGATGCAGACAATAACTTAAAACTGGTCATTGGCTCGCCAGGTGGTAGCCGTATTATTAATTATGTCGCACTTAGCTTAGTGGCGGTGTTAGATTGGCAGCTGGATGTGCAACAAGCAATAAATTTACCGCGTCATACCCATCGGAATGATTATTTGGCGTTGGAAAAGGGGACTAATTTAGAGGAATTACAAAGCGCGCTTGCTGCAAGGGGCTATGACGTTAGAATTCAAGATTTAAATAGTGGCTTGCATGCTATTGCGGTTGCACAAGAGTCCTTAAAGGGCGCAGCTGATCCGCGCAGAGAAGGTAAGGTGAGTGGTTTTTAACATTTTTATTTGAGTATTTTTTGATGAATGAGATTACAGCTTCGGTAAAGGCAGGCGTACTGACGTTAAGTATGCAACGTCCCGAGAAGAAAAATGCGCTTAATTTGCCAATGTACACCCAGTTAACCAAGGCATTGCAAGACGCTGAGCAAGATAGCCAAATCAATGTGGTGGTATTGCAAGGCAGTGCAACCTGCTTTACTAGTGGTAATGATTTACAGGACTTTCTTGCGGCGGGGGCCTTAGATGAGGAACATCCCGTAGTACAGTTTTTATATACGGTGGCAGCTTTTCCTAAGCCGTTGATTGCTGCGGTTGCAGGCTTAGCCATAGGCATTGGTACCACGGTGTTGTTACATTGTGATTTAGTGTATGCCACCGCTGACTGTCGCTTTCAGATGCCTTTCACCCTATTAGGTTTGTGCCCTGAAGCAGCGTCCAGTTTGTTATTGCCACAGATTGCAGGTTATCAAAGAGCGGCACAATACCTATTATTAGCCGAACCTTTTACTGCGCAACAAGCGGCGCAATTTGGTTTGGTAAATGAAATTGTTAGCAATGAGCAGTTACTGGCTTATGCTGCGACCAAGGCCGAACAATTAGCTGCTTTACCGGCGCTCGCGGTGCAACGTAGTAAAGCGTTGTTAAAGGCACCGCAATTGCAGCAAGTGCAACAAACGATAAAAAATGAATTAATTGATTTTGGTCAATTACTTAACTCGGATACGTGTCGACAGCGTTTACAGGCGTTTTTTAGCCGGTAGTTTTAAGAAAAAATGGCGATTAAGTCATTAGCGCTTGGCTATTTTTGAAAAAGCACCCGCATTTAACGAATGCTGGTGCTAAACTTATCTGCTAACACTTCATTGACTAGCCAATTTCCTCTCTGTCGCACCAATACAACGGTACGCGTTTCTTGAATTCTCTTATTATCAAATTCACCGTCAAAGATAAGTTGAATACTCGCCTGATCGTCGTATTGCTCGCGCAAATTACGGCCACTTCGATTGACGTTTATTAAGACCTTGTCAAAGCTCATGTTAAATAAGGTTCTACCTGCTTGCCGCGCTGTGCCATAAGAGCCAATTAAATTCGCAAACTCTTTCGTGCTCATGCTTTGTGCTTTTTCGAGATCTTTTTCATTATAAATAGCTTGGAAAAATTCGCCGGCGATGTGCTCAGGAGATCCTAATTGAGCATTCACTGTATTACTTGGTTTGCAAGCTGTTAAAGCGAGAGTAATAACAATTAAGAGTAATTTGAAAAGCGACATAAGGTTAATCTTTTAATTGCACAATTACTTTAAATTGTGTGCGCTTTTCTAGAATCTGTAAAGAAAAAGGCTGCATAAAGCAGCCTTTATAGGATTAATGGTTTATGCTTCTAATTCTTGCTCAGTAAACACACTGGTAAACAGTGGGCTCGTTAAGTAACGCTCCGCAGCACTGGCTAAGATCACAACGATATTTTTACCAGCAAACTCAGGGAGTTCAGCTAAGCGCGCGGCAGCGACAACGGCAGCACCAGAAGAGATACCTGCTAGAATGCCCTCTTCTTTCATTAACCGATGTGCCATGGCGATAGCCTCTTCACTGCTAACTTGTTCTACCCGGTCAATTAATGCTACATCTAATACGGCTGGGATAAAACCGGCACCAATACCCTGTATTTTATGTGGGCCAGGCTTAATTTCCTGTCCGGCTTTGACCTGACTTATCACTGGCGACTCGGATGGTTCAACCGCCACACTGATTAATGGATGCTGTTTTTCTTGCTTGAAAAAGCGGCTGACGCCCGTAATAGTGCCACCTGTGCCAACACCAGCAATAAAGACATCGACTTGACCGTCTAAATCATTCCAAATCTCTGGGCCAGTGGTCTCAAAGTGGATTTGCGGGTTCGCTGGGTTATCAAATTGACCTAAAATCAGATATTTTTCTGGATTGGATGCTTGGATTTCTTTCGCTTTTTCAATTGCACCCTTCATGCCCTTGGGGCCTTCGGTCAGTACTAAATTCGCACCAAGTGCCTTTAACAGCTTACGACGCTCTAAGCTCATGGTGGCAGGCATGGTCAAGGTTAATTTATAGCCACGGCTAGCGGCAACGAATGCCAAAGCAATACCGGTATTACCAGACGTTGGCTCTACCAATTCTTTGTCTGCAGTTAAAATACCACGCTTTTCTGCGTCCCAAATTAACGCTGCACCTAAACGACATTTCACGCTAAAGCTTGGATTCCGTGCTTCAATTTTAGCGTAGACATTCGCGCCGTTAACCACGCGGTTTAATTTAACTAATGGGGTACGACCGATTGATAAGGTGTTATCTGCATAGACATTCGCCATAAAAAACTCCAGAATTAGATAATATTGGTTATAAGCATACGCACCTAGCTAAAAAAATGAAGTAGTATTTGGCTATAACTTATAGCTGTTTTGATTTTTCCAAAGGAGTAAAGATGGGATTTGCTAGCACTGAAAAATATATCGTTTCTAACGAATTGGCTTTAGCGGTTAATGCCGCTATGACGCTGCAAAAGCCCTTACTCATAAAAGGTGAGCCGGGCACAGGTAAAACACGCTTAGCGGAAGAGCTGGCGCAGAGTCTTGATACGGATCTATTGCAGTGGCATATCAAGTCAACCACCAAGGCGCAGCATGGATTGTACGAGTATGATGCCGTATCAAGGCTCCGTGACAGCCAATTGGGCAGTGAGCGGGTCCAGGATATCGCCAATTACATTAAACCCGGTAAATTATGGCAAGCCTTTACTGCGGCAAAGCGCCCTGTATTGCTAATCGACGAAATTGATAAAGCCGATATTGAATTTCCCAATGATTTATTGCACGAACTGGATCGCATGAGCTTTTATGTGCATGAAACGGGGCAGCAAGTCAGCGCCGCGCAACGGCCAATAGTGATTATTACCTCCAATAATGAAAAAGAATTGCCGGATGCTTTTTTACGGCGTTGTTTCTTTCATTATATCCGCTTTCCAGATGCCGCTATCCTTGAGCAAATTGTAGCTGTGCATTTTCCGCAGATCCGACAGCAACTGCTGAACACCGCTTTAGAAATCTTTTTTGAGTTACGCGCGCTACCAGGATTAAAGAAAAAACCTTCCACCTCAGAGTTACTTGATTGGTTAAAACTGTTACTTGCAGAGCAAATTCCGGCGGAAGTGCTGCAACAAAAACAACAGCAAGGTGGCTTAATGCCGATGTTTGGTGCCTTATTAAAGAATGAGCAAGATACTCAATTGGTGGAAAAACTGGCTTTTTTAGCGAAGAGAAAATAAGTGCAGGCAATTTTTACTGCGTTTGACTTAGTTTTTTGCTACCGCTGTCACCGAGCTTAAGGGTATACAATGTTAATTGAATTCTTTTTTACCTTACGCAAATACGGGTTAAAAACCAGCATTACCGAATTGTTAGATTTACTTGATGCTTTAAAACAACAGATTGTATTTGCCGATACCGAGGCGTTTTATCAATTATCACGTTTGGTATTAGTAAAAGATGAAAGCCAATACGATAAGTTTGATCGTGCTTTTGCTGACTATTTTGAAGGTGTAGCTGAGGTTGATTTAGCCAGTCAGATCCCTGATGAATGGCTGCTCCCGAATATGCTTAGGCAACTTACTGCCGAGGATAAAGCTGCGTTAAAGGGATTAGGAAGTTTAGATGAATTATTAAAACAACTTCGTGAGCGCTTGGCTGAACAACAAAAGCGCCATGCCGGTGGTAACAAATGGATTGGTACGGGCGGGACCTCACCTTTTGGCGCTTATGGTTATAATCCAGAAGGTGTCAGGATTGGGCAGCAGGGCAGTGGTGCCCGCCGAGCCGTTAAAGTCTGGGATAAACGTGAATTTAAAGATTTAGATGCGAACAGCGAACTGAATAACCGAAGTATGAAGCTCGCTTTACGGCAACTAAGACGTTTTGCCCGAACCGGCGCCGCTACGGAACTTGATCTGAATGGCACCATTCAGGCGACGTCAGAGCAGGGCGGTTATTTGGATCTGCGGTTTGTACCAGAGCGGCATAATGCCATTAAAGTGCTGATTTTCTTTGATGTTGGTGGGTCTATGGACGATCATATCCAACTTTGCCAACAACTGTTTGCCGCAGTAAAGACCGAGTTTAAGCATCTCGAGTTTTTCTATTTTCACAATTGTGTCTATGAAGGGGTGTGGCGAGATAATCAACGTCGATTCACAGAGCAAACCGCAGTCTTGGATATTCTTCATACCTATAGTGCGGATTATAAATTAATTTTTGTGGGCGATGCGACGATGGGGCCTTATGAAATTGATTACCCTGGCGGCAGTGTGGAGCATTGGAATCAAGAGCCGGGACGAGTTTGGATGCAACGATTACTGGACCATTATCCCAAAGCAGTCTGGTTAAACCCACAACCGCAAGCATGGTGGCCACACTATCATTCAATTAGTATTATTCAAGAATTGATGCAAAAACGCATGTTTGCTCTCACCTTAGCCGGATTAACTGAGGCGATAAGCAGCCTCAGTTAACGAAGGAGGGGCTGACGCCCCTTTCATTTTTTGTTGCTTATAGTTTATACCCTGAAAGTAGTTGATTTAGTTGCTGCGCCATTTGACGTAACTCGCTACTGGCAAGCGCAAGATTACTTGCCTCTTGGTGTGATTGATCGACCGCTTGAGCAATTTGTTCCATGTTTTGGTTGATGCCACCTGCAACGGTAGCGAGTTCTTCAGTGGCACTGGCGAGTTGGTCATTAACATCAGTGATTTCCGTAACGGCTTTATTGATACGAGCTAAAGCTGCTGTAGCCTCTGAGGATCGCGCTATAGTTGCGCCTGTTTCTTGCTGGCTAAGCTCCATCGAACTCACTGCACGAGCAGCATCTTGCTGGATCTCGGATATCTTATTGTTAATATCTTGAGTGGAACGCGCCGAACGGCTGGCAAGTGTGCGTACCTCATCTGCTACAACCGCAAAGCCTCGACCTTGCTCACCAGCTCGAGCTGCTTCGATAGCTGCATTGAGAGCCAGTAAGTTTGTTTGTTCGGCGATACTACCAATCACTTCTGTGACAGCGCCGATTTGTTGGCTACTATTCGAAAGATCGGACAATACTGCTGCGACTTGCTCAACTTTTTGTTGTAACAGCTTGATAGCAGAGAGGGTCTGTTCAACTGCCGCTGAGCCTGCGCCGGTTTCTTTATCCGCTTCTCTGGCGGAATGCGCGGCACTGGTGGCATTACGAGCCATATCATCGCAGGTAGTGCTCATTTCATGCACAGCTGTGGCTACTTGAGCCGTCTGCGACATAACTTGTTGTAACAAAGACTGACTTTGCTGGCTAGAACAATCCAAGGTTTCTGACTGTTGATTTAAACCTGTCACTAGGGCACGTTGTTGACTAATCAAATCACGTAACCGTTTTACCAGCACTGCAACTGCAGCGAGCAAACTGGTTTCATCTCCAGCTTGTAATTTTATTACAGCACTAAAATCACCCGCGGCAATTTGTTGTACTAAGCGGCGGGTTTCTGCAACTTCGCCTCCTAGCTCTCTTAACAGCCAGCGACGTATATAGAGTGAAATAAATACCGTTAAACATAAAACGATTAAGATCACTAAGGCTAATTGACTGGCGGTTTCCCAAAAGACAAGTTGTACATCATCAATATAAATTCCAGAGCCAAGCACCCAGCCCCAGTCTTGATCTGCGGTAACATAAGATAGCTTAGTGTAGCGCTCTTCAGTAACGCCGCCCGAAGCCAGCGGTTTAGGCCATTGATACTCAACAAAGCCACTGCCAAATCGATTTACCGTATCCACAAAGCTGACGAACAGATTCTTATTCTCTAAACTAATTTGCTGTTTGCCATCCGCACTTCGCATCAGCGTAGCATAGTTGAAGTTAGGTCGATCTAAAATTGTGCCATCGAGGGCGGGGACTGTTGGATGCATTACCATTTTGGGGATAGGGCGACCCAGATCATTAATCCAAATATATTCAACTTTATCGTAACGAATGGCTCTTATTGCATCTAAGGCTGCGGCTTGAGCTTGCTCGCGGTTTAAAACGCCATTTTTTTCTTGTTGCTTATAAAAATTGACTAAAGATACGCCAACATCGATAACAGCGACAACACGTTGTTCCCGACCTTCAATTAGCTTTTGTTGTAGTGCAGTTAAAGCAAAGGAGGCAATTAGTAAAAAACCCACCAAAGCTAGCAATGGCAGGATTAATAAACGCCCCGCAACGGTTTTCCAAAACAGCATAATGAGAACCTCTTTTATCTTCCATTATTAAAACAAGCATAGCGTTAAAAATGTAAAATTAATTATTATTTACAAAGATATTTCGTATTTGGCTTACCAGAAGGTAAAAAAAAGTCATTAGGCTTTAACAAGCATTCTTATTACTAAGAGGTTTAAACAAAAGGTTGCCGCGATTCAAAAACGACAGCGGCACTCTGGTGAGTGCCGATCGTATTTTTTACGAGAGAGAGGGCATTTGCAGGTTTATTTTATGCGTGCTGCCAAGAGGAAATTTAGAAGGTATTTTTATCCTCTTCCAGCCGTGTCTTACGTTCTTGCATTTCGGTAAAAGCCGCATTAATTTCATCTAGCACAGCGTCTAAATCAACCTCATGCTCTTCTTCAATAAAGGTGCCTGTCAGGGCTGTTTCAGGGTTAAGATTGCCCGCTTCAAATAAGGCCCAGATCTCTTTGGCATATTGGCTATTCGCTAACTCAGGGGCAAACTGCGCATAATACTGAGTGATATTATCGACATCGCGAGTCAGCATCCACTGTGCGTTATTATTGGCGGCGGCATCAACGGCTTGTGGTAAGTCGATAATGACAGGACCTTGCTGATCTTGCAGCACATTAAATTCGGATAAATCACCATGCACCAAGCCAACGGCTAACATACGAAGCACATCTTGCATCATGGTTTTATGATCGCGCCGGGCTTGTTCTGCCGTGAGCTGAATATCGTTTAAGCGCGGTGCCACATCGCCGTCTTCGTCAACAATCAGCTCCATCAGTAACACGCCGTCATAACAGCCATAGGGGGTTGGCACGCGAACACCAGCGTCAGATAGCTTATATAACGCATCTACCTCGGCATTTTGCCAGCTTTCTTCGGCTTGTTCGCGACCAAAGTTGGAGCCTTTTTCCATCGCTCTGGCCCGGCGGGAGCTGCGTACTTTTCGACCTTCCTGATATTGCACGGCTTTTTTGAAGCTACGCTGGCTGGCGTCTTTATACACCTTGGCACAGCGGATCGCCTCGCCACAACGTACCACATAGACCGCCGCCTCTTTACCACTCATTAGTGGCCTGAGCACTTCATCCACTAATCCCTCATCGATTAAGGGTTGCAGCCGTTTGGGCGTTTTCATTCCACACCTATGCTTATCATGTCATACCTAATTCGGGCTAGCTGGTCAGACCGGCACCGGAGTGAGGTCTGACCAGTTTTTTAAAGTTCGAGGTAGTGCGGCCAGCCAAGGAGCGGGCTTTGCAAACCGTGTTTATGTTCAAAGGCATCTAGTTTCTCGGGGGATGCCTCGGTTTGTTGTAATTGCTGATAGTCACGGCAAAACTGTAAGGTGCGCAGCAAGGCAGGTACGAAGTGCTGGCCTAAATCCTGTCGAATGGCGTTGGCATTGTCTTTCGGCAGTTCAAGAAGCACGGCTTCGGTTTGCATAATTAAATAAGCTTCACTAAACCAATGTTCGGCTAAGGTGATTTGCCGTAGGCGCTTTTTTAAATCTTCTTTAACTTTATCGCCACCAGTCAACGCACGGTATAACACTACTTCAGCCAAAACTTCTTCTAAGCTAAAATGCTCAAACTCATCAAATACTTGGCGTTGATAAAATTGTTGCCGCAGTAATTGCATGGCATGTAAGCGATGATGCTCTGTAAGGGCTTGCTGATAAGCTTGCCAACCTGGCCAATCTTCGGCTTGTGGTGGGCTAGAAACCTGTGTTAGCAATTGCTCGTCGACCTCACCATACAACGACGTCTTGCCAGCGCTTTTCCGGCTAACGGCGGCAAGCATACTCCAACCCTTCTGAAAAGGCTTAACCAAGCCTTCTGGTGCCAGTAGCAGTTGCAGCGCTTTTTGCTGATCCTGCTCACTCAGAGCGAGTAAGCCTAGGCTAACAATACCAATCACATCATGCGCGGCTTGCTCTAACAAGTGCATTTTGTATTTATTGTAAAATTTATCGGCAAACTTCAGGCTCATAAGCACGGCTTTGCATTTAATTTGACTTAGCTGCGCTGCACTTAAGGTGTCTTCGGCTTGCGCCTGATAAATCACTTTGCTTAAAAACGGCCCTTGTTGGGTATCACGAACAATTAACTGCATCTGGTTTATCCCTTAATCCAGAAAACTGAACATATCGTCCACTTCAGTAAACTCATCTTCTACCTGGTTTTTCTCTTTTGCTTGCATTACCAGTTCAGTGGCAAACTTACTGATAATCCCTTCCCAGCCTGAGCGTTCATTACGGATCAGCGCTTTAATGGCACCTTCCACTTCAGGGGTGAGTTGACGAATAAGTGCTAACAGGCTTTTCGGATCGTCATAGCCGATATTATTCGCATCTTCTGCTAATTGCCGCTCTGTATAGCTTTCGGCTTCTTCTAAGTGCTCTTCATCTTCGTACAGCTTATCTTCCCAGTAGTTTTCATACTCGAGAATTTCACCGCGATAAATTTCAATAAAAGGGATAGATAAATAAAATAAACCTGCTGGATCTTCAGCAATACACTCGAGGATTTCGGCTTGCTTTTCTTCACTTTCCTGAGTGCGAATAAGATAAGTTAAAAAATCAAAGGTATGCTGTTTTAACTCTTCTGCATTGTTTTTGATTTTCTCTTCCCAGTACAGTGGCTGCTGACAAACGATATCGCGGATTTTCTCCGGCGTCATTAGCTCCGAAATAATGGAAGGGAAAGACAAATCGTGCTGACTGTTCATTTGCGTCAGGGTGACAATATCAATTTGTTCAATCACTTCGCCCAATTGCTCATCACTCATGGTATTGGCAATGATTTCAAAGCGCTTGCTAGCTTGTTTAGGTTCAACTAAGGCTAGCTCTTTAATTTCGGCGGCGGCAATCGCAATTAAATCAGTACTCACTGTTAGTTCTCCCGGTTAAAGCGAATTTCGTCGTATTGATCATCATAGCCTTCTTCGTCTTCATCTTGCTCATCGTCGTAGTCGTCGCCTTGATAAGCCTCTGCGTCATAATCTGCTTCGTCGCTCTCATCATCGAGATCGTCTGCTGCTTTTTTAGCGGGTATAGCCTTATCTTGTGTTAGTAAATACAGCGCAGCACAGGCTTCAATCAGGGTGTTTTCTGAATAATCACGCACGGCTATTACCAGTGGTAAATCGGCCGTATTAAAAGCAACGGCAACTTTAAACTCATCCCAGCTGGGCTGCTGGCCACTACTTAACCACTGATTCCACTTAGCATCTGTACCCGGTGGAAACTTTACCCGTCCAAATAGTGCCATGGGTAAATACTCAGGCACCGATTCCAGCATTTCCGGATCGCTTAGCAATACCGCTTTCATTTTACTGGTAAATTGCTCCAGTGCTTTAGGGTTTTCCGGATCGCTATAAGAGTCAATATTATCCCGTGCATCGGTATGCAGTGCACGAATTCGAGCTAAATTCAGTTTTCTTGCCATGTTGGCCTCACGCATAAAATTCGTCCCACAGCTCGCGCATGGCGGCAGTAGGATCGGTAACAATTACGTTATTAAAGTCTTTTAAAAAAGCACTGCGCTGCTTGGGATCGGACAACACCTCATAGGCAGTTTTAACCCGTTGCAGCTGACTAGCCGCCAGCGCATGCTCTTCTTCGGATAAACCATGCAGCTTATCAGGGTGATATTTATTGGCTAAGCGTCGATAGGCTTTTTTTATTTCGTCATCACTGGCATTGGATTTAACGCCAAGTACCCGAAAGTGATTAATCATGCTGTGATCCTGTAGACACGGATGGATGAATCTAAACAAAGGCGGATAATAGCAGATTCGTTGCTATTATATCAGGTTAGCATAAAACAAAAATGCCAGCAGCTGCTGGCATTTTTCATCATAAAAACATTAATTAATAAGCTTGGCTATGCACATCGCGCACGGCACGACCTGATGGATCGGTCATCTCAGCCATCTTAGCATCCCACGCCAGCGCTTCTGGTGTGGAGCAGGCCACTGATTTACCACCAGGCACACAAGCAATTGCACCGGCATGCGGGAAGTACTCTTCAAAAATGACCCGATAGTAATAGGCTTCTTTACTATCCGGTGTATTCACCGGAAAGCGGAAGCTGGCTGTGGCCATTTGCTGATCGGTAATTTCTTTCGCGGCATGGGCTTTTAAACTGTCAATCCAGTTATAGCCAACGCCGTCTGAGAATTGCTCTTTTTGCCGCCATAAGATCTCATTTGGCAGAAGACCATCAAAGGCCTGACGCAGAATGTGTTTTTCCATCTTGCCGCCACCACACATTTTTGCTTGTGGGTTTAAGCGCATCGCTACATCCATAAACTCTTTGTCGAGGAAAGGCACGCGCGCTTCAATACCCCAAGCTGACATGGCTTTGTTGGCACGGTTACAGTCAAACATATGTAAACGATCTAACTTACGCAGGGTTTCTTCATGAAACTCTTTGGCGTTAGGGGCTTTATGGAAATACAAGTAGCCGCCAAAAATCTCATCAGAGCCTTCGCCCGATAACACCATTTTAATGCCCATGGCTTTAATTTTGCGGGCCATTAAATACATTGGTGTTGAGGCACGAATAGTCGTGACATCATAGGTTTCTAAGTGATAGACCACGTCACGTAGCGCATCTAAGGCTTCTTGCACACTAAAGTGCACCGTATGGTGCACAGTACCAATCGCATCAGCCACCTTTTGTGCGGCAATTAAATCTGGTGAGCCGGGTAAACCGACTGCGAAAGAGTGTAAACGCGGCCACCAAGCTTCGCTTTGATCGTCATCTTCAACACGACGTTTGGCAAATTGCTGGGCAATCGCCGAGATGAGTGACGAATCTAAGCCACCAGATAATAATACGCCATAAGGCACATCAGACATTAAGTGGGTTTTAACACTGTGCTCCAGTGCCGCTTTTAACTCTGCTTCACTCGCGGGGTTATCTTTAACGGCATCAAAACTTTGCCAATCGCGCTGATAGTATTTGCGCAGTTCGCCAATTTTACTGTCGAAGTAATGGCCTGGTGGGAATTCTTTGATTTGTTTACACACCGGGACTAAGGCTTTTAGTTCCGACGCCACAAATAACTGGCCATGTTCGTCATAACCGTAATACAGCGGAATAATCCCCATATGATCACGGGCGATCAGATAGCGTTGTTGCTCGGCATCATACAGAATAAAGGCAAACATACCGTGCAGCTGGTCAATAAATTCTGCACCATGCTCCAGATAAAGCGGTAAAATCACCTCGCAATCTGACTTCGTTTTAAACGGGTAAGGGGTTGCCAGATTTTTTTCGAGCGCTTTATGATTGTAGATCTCACCATTCACTGCCAGAATGTGATTTCGATTATCATTAGTTAGTGGTTGGGCACCATTTTCAGTAT
>CAZNXI010000032.1:0-23689 GCA_964577005.1 uncultured Rheinheimera sp. | reverse complement strand
ATGCTTTACGCCAGCTGGTAACACCATTTTTATCTTCAACAATAATGCCTTTCGCCGTAAGCTCCGCTCTGGCTGCGTCTGCAGCTGGCCAATCTTTGGCGGCACGTGCCGTATTACGTTTAGCAATTAAAGCTTCAATTTCTGCCACATCATCAACCGAAGCTCCGCTTTGTAAGAAGCTTTCAGCATCACCTTGCAATAAACCCAATACACCTGCTAACAAGTTTAATAAGCCTGCTAGCTCAGCCGCTTTCGCGGGCTCTGTTTCTTTAAAGCGATTAACTTCACGCGCCAGCTCAAACAGTATGGGTAAAGCTTCTGGCGTGTTAAAGTCATCATCCATCGCCGCTTTAAAACGGGCGATATAGGGGCTGTTTAAATCAATACTATGGCTTGGCGTGATATTACGCAGTGCTGTGTATAGACGCCCTAAGGCAGCATGGGCTTGCTCTAAGTTTTCTTTAGAGTAATTCAACTGACTGCGATAATGGCTAGATAACAAGAAATAGCGCACAGCTTCTGCATTATACTCAGCCAGTACGTCTTTTACGGTAAAGAAATTACCTAACGACTTAGACATTTTCTCTTTATCTACCTGCACCATGCCAGTATGGATCCAAGTATTCACATACTTATGACCATGCGCACAGGTCGACTGAGCAATTTCATTTTCATGATGTGGAAACTGTAAATCAGAACCGCCACCATGAATATCAAAATGCTCACCTAAATGTTTAGCACTCATCGCTGAACATTCGATATGCCAGCCAGGGCGACCATTGCCCCAAGGCGATGCCCAATAAGGCTCGCCAGGCTTAGCCGTTTTCCACAGCACAAAATCTAACGGATCATCTTTATTATCAGCCACTTCAACCCGAGAACCCGATTGCAACATCTCTAAGTTTTGCTGGCTTAGCTCGCCATAAGCTTCATATTTACTTACATCGAACAACACATCGCCATCGGCTGCTGCATAGGCATAGCCTTTACTGATCAATGTTTCAATCAGGCTAATAATTTCAGCCATATGCGTCGTTACCCGCGGCTCAATATCAGCAGGCAATAAGCCTAAAGCATGAAAATCAGCATGCATCGCTTCGGTAAAACGTGCCGTTAACGCATCACAACTTTCATTGTTTTCTGCTGCACGTTTAATAATTTTATCGTCAACATCGGTAATATTACGCACGTAAGTGACATCGTAACCACTAAAACGTAAGTAACGATTAATCACATCAAAGGCTACATAAGTGCGGGCATGCCCTACATGACAGTGATCGTAAATGGTGATGCCACAGACATACAAGCCGACTTTCCCCGGAACTATAGGTGTAAAGACTTCTTTTTGGCGGTTTAAGGTATTGTATATCTGTAACATTATGTCCTCTGACAAACTTTAGGTAGCTAACTAAGCACTAGACTGAATAGTTTATCATTGGCAGCGCACTGCCGCTATCCTTGCTTTATGATTTACGCACAGTGCGCTAGAATAGTGGTCTTGCAATCATAAGGATACAAACAATGGTCACTTTACATACCAACTATGGCGTTATTAAATTAAATTTATTTGCCGACAAGGCGCCTATTACTGTCGAAAATTTTCTGAGTTATGTGCAAGACGGCTTTTACGACAACACCATCTTCCATCGGGTAATTGATGGCTTTATGATTCAAGGTGGCGGCTTTACCCCTGATATGGATCAAAAAGAAACCAAAGCCACAATTAAAAATGAAGCCAATAACGGTGTAGCGAATAGCAAAGGCACCATCGCTATGGCACGTACCAGTGATCCGCATTCAGCTACTTGTCAGTTTTTTATTAACGTAGCGGATAACAGCTTCCTGAATTTCAGTGGGGAGAATTCTCAAGGTTGGGGTTACTGTGTATTTGGTGAAGTTACCGAGGGCATGGATGTGATCGACAAGATTAGAAAAGTTCGCACGGGTCGTTTCGCCGGTCATAGCGATGTACCAGTTGACCCTGTGTTAATTGAACGCGCAGAAGTCACAGCTTAACCTATGCCACACACCCTGTTTATCGCCGACTTACACTTGTCGGCGCAAAGGCCTGATATTACGCAGGCCTTTTTAACTTTTTTGCAGCAGCAGGCCCCTGCTGCTGACGCTCTCTATATCTTAGGGGATTTATTTGAGGTGTGGATCGGTGATGATAATCCCGAGCCGTTACTGGACACTTTGGCGCAAGCAATCAAACAACTTAGCCTGCAGGTTCCCGTGTACTTTATCCACGGTAATCGTGATTTTTTACTCAAGCAAGCCTATGCGACTAAAGCCGGCATGACACTGCTCCCCCCTCACAACGTCATTGATTTATACGGCACGCCTACGCTGATTATGCATGGCGATAGCCTATGCACTTTAGATCTAAAGTATCAAAAATTTCGGCGCTGGTGGGATCAACCCTGGTGGCAGTCACTGATACTGTCCTTACCGCTTTGGTATCGCCAACGTCTGGCAGCAAAAGCCAGAGCCAAAAGCGCACAAGCAAAAACCAGCTATCAAACCAGTGGTAGTGCTAGTATTATGGATGTAACCCCCACTGAAGTCCCGCTAGTCATGGCCCACTATGGTGTGCAACATTTAATCCATGGCCATACCCACAGACCCGCTGTGCATGATTTAATGGTCAAGGGTCAAGCAGCCCAACGTTATGTGTTAGGCGACTGGTATAGCCAAAGCAGTTATTTAAAAGTGTCGGCAACTGACTGGCAGCTGTTTTTTACGCCCCTACCGCCGCACTAAAAGCCATAGGTTGGCCACTGTGAAATTTAAAATCGGTATCCGCTGCATTAATTAGCTCAGCTTCAACTTTGCCGAAAAATGCGACGCGATCACTGATGGCATCTCCGGCAATTTGCTCAGCTAATTGCAAGTAATCCTGATAATGGCGAGCTTCGGATCGTAATAATGACAGATAAAAAGCCCCTATATCCGCAGGTAATAATGGGGCTAATTTAGCAAAACGTTCGCAAGATCGGGCTTCAATATAAGCACCACAAATTAACTTATCGACCAAGGCGTTAGGCTCGAACGTGCTGACATGGCGGAGTAACCCCTTGGCATAACGACTTGAGGAAATCTTATCGTAAGGTACCTTATACTGTTGCATCATTTCTAATACTTGATAAAAATGATGCAGCTCCTCTTTAATCAGCAGTACCATCTTATCAATTAACTCTTGCCCAAAGCCAGAGTCGGCTTTGGGGATCATCGATTTTTTTAACTTTATATCGGCCAGCGCTCGCCAGTCACCCTGTTGACGATAAGTAAAATCTTCATACGGTTTTAGCCATTGTAATAGCGCTTCACCGCTTTGTTCATCCACCGCGTAACGACGAATTAAATACATCGCGGATTGCGCCGCTTTTAGCTCACAAATCAGATGATCGGTTAACAATATCGGTAACTGTGCCGGTTGTTGCGCGACATTCAGCCACGTTTCGGGCGTGTCGCATTGCAAAAATTGTTGAATAGGCGCGAGGAGTTGCTGGTAATCGTTGGATAGCATAAGGTTAAATACTCATTGAAAGCTATGAGTATTGTACCTTAGCCATAGTTATAGCTCTAGCTTCTTGTCACTGTCGGCAAACATCTAGGGCGATAACTCGTCTACCATGTGTTGCCGCTCAATATCCGTTTAAATTTTCAACAGCAAGCTTGACGAATGCGCAGAAATAAACCATAACTTTAGTAAGGAGTAAATTAATCATTTATTTCTGTTAGGGTGGGCGAGATCTACGTTTTATGATAAAGGTACTTAACTCTTCGAGCTGAGTAAGTATCGATAATAAATAGTGCAGTTATAAGGATAATAATTATGATACTAAACCATTTATGGGGCTTATATGCCCATCCAAAAGAAGAGTGGCATACTATCGATGCCAGACATGAAAGTTTTCGCTATAGCATGATCCACATTTTATTAGTAGCATTGATACCTGCTGTTTGTGCTTATTACTCAGCCGTATATTTAGGCTGGAGTATTGGCGTAGGCGACAAAATTTATTTAACTGCTAACAGTGCCATGATGTTGTCTGTTGCGATGTATATCGCCTTAATTGCTGGGGTATTTGCATTAAGCATACTGGCGCATTGGATGGCACATACCTTTGGTGCTGAGCCAACCTATACCCAAACACTAGAACTGGCAGCGTATACCTCGACTCCCCTTTTTATGGTTGGCTTAGCGGCACTTTATCCTGAGTTATGGTTTGTGATGTTAGTTGGCTTAGCGGGTTTAGCCTACTCAGTCTATTTATTATATGTTGGCGTGCCGATATTGATGCATATTCCAGAAGAGCGCGGCTTTATCTACGCAAGTTCAGTGGTAACTTGTGGTTTGATCTTACTGGTAACTGTGCTGGCGGCAACAGCCATTTTATGGAGTTCGGGTTATGGCCCGGCATTTACCCACTAATTATGGTTATTTTTGAAATTTACTAATTATAAAAAGACAAGGTAGCAAAACGGCTGCAATTGCAGCCGTTTTTATTGGCAACCATTAACCTTCATTATAGGTTTCTAGGTTGGCAGCCATCGCCATCACAGAAGCAACTTTTGCGTCATCGCTGCGCATCTGATCTAGACGGTTTAGGTAATCCTGATCGATATCATTTGTTACATAATGGCCATCAAATACCGAGGTTTCGAAGCGACTTATTGCTTGATTTTCACTGCGTACAGCGGCAATTAAATCGGGTAATGATTGGAAAATCAAACCATCCGCACCAATAATCTGGCTAATACTCTCAACATCATGACCGTGTGCAATTAATTCTGTGGCCGATGGCATATCAATACCGTAAACATTCGGAAAACGAATTTCAGGCGCTGCAGAAGCAAAATACACTTTCTTTGCTCCAGCCTCTCTAGCCATTTCAATAATTTGACCGGAGGTAGTACCACGCACAATAGAGTCGTCAACCAATAGCACATTTTTACCTTTAAACTCTTGCCAAATGGCGTTGAGTTTACGTTTAACTGACTTTTTACGCTGTGTTTGACCAGGCATAATAAAAGTGCGGCCAATATAGCGATTTTTCACAAAACCCTGACGATAAGGCAATGCCAGCACATTGGCTATTTCCAGTGCAGCGTCATTACTGGTTTCAGGAATTGGAATAACCACATCAATATCTAAATGCGACCACTCTCGCTTAATTTTCTCACCTAAATAAGTTCCCATTGCTACCCGAGAGGCATAAACGGAAATATTATCAATGGTGGAATCTGGTCGTGCAAAATAGACATATTCAAAAATACAAGGGGTGTAGCTGGGGTTTTCAGCACACTGATAGCTATGTAATTCACCCTGCTCGGTGATATACACAGCTTCGCCTGGAGAGATATCTCGTAATACGGTAAAACCATCTGCATCTAAGGCGACGCTTTCTGAGGCCACCATGTACTCTGTTCCTAACTGGGTTTCACGCTTACCCATTACTAAAGGACGAATACCATTTGGATCGCGAAAAGCAATTAAACCATGTCCTATCACTAACGCTACAGCAGCATAGCCACCTCTCACCTTACGATGCACATTAGCAATGGCTTTAAAGATTTGCTCAGGTAGTAATTGCATATTAGGCTGCAAAGCAAGCTCATGTGCCAACACATTTAACAACACTTCAGAATCAGACGTGGTATTCACATGGCGACGCGCCAAACGAAAAATTTCGTCTTTGAGTTCATGTGCATTAGTCAAATTACCGTTATGCGCTAAAGCAATACCAAATGGACTATTCACATAAAAAGGCTGTGCTTCGGCAGTACTGGAGGAACCTGCAGTAGGATAACGCACATGACCAATACCAATATTACCTGCCAAGCGCTGCATATGCCGGGTTTCAAAAACATCCTTAACCAGGCCATTCGCCTTGCGCAAGCGCAAGGTATTATTATCAACCGTTACGATACCGGCTGCATCCTGCCCGCGATGCTGTAACACTGTCAGACCGTCATACAACGCCTGATTTACGGGGTACTTACCTACGATACCAACAATACCACACATTGATTCATCCTCGCCGGCTATGGCTTTTGCATAAAACTGGAATGGCTCTTTAAATACTCAAAAAACCATTCAATGATAAAACCGAACTCCGGGATTAAGCGCGATTGAGACCACCAATCAGCAGCTGCAGCCGGAGTAAAAGCATCAATAAAAAACAACACTGCACTTACCACCAACACACCACGCAAGGCTCCAAACACCAAGCCTAGTACCCTATCGGTGCCCGATAAGCCAGTTGAGTGTACCAGTTTACCAATAACATAATTAATTAAGGCCCCGACTAACAGCGCACAAATAAATAAGATGGCTATAGCCGAAGCATTTCGTAAGGTGGGTTCGGAAATTTGTGTGAAAAAACTGGCGAGATAGGGATAGTAGGAGCTTGCGATAAAAAACGCCGCGATCCAAACGGTCAACGAAATAGCCTCTTTAACGAAGCCTCTGACCAAGCTAATCACAGCTGAGAGCGCTATGATGGCCAAAATGACGATATCAACCCAACTCATTTGCTACCAAAGGATGCTTAATGACGGCGCGCATTCTATCAAATTGCCGAGGTAAATAGCTAATTATTTTCTGTTGGCTGATAATTAGTAATCGTCAACTGTTCAACTCCGGTTAACTGCTGCAGTTTTGGTAAGCCTTGCACTAAACGCTCTCGCCTTAATTCAGGCCCAACAAAAACGCTAGTTAAAGACTGTCCAGCACTATTGGTAATATTGCGGTTAAAGGTCGTAAAGCCAGCCTGTCGTAGTTTTGCTTCAAGCGCACTGGCATTTTGCTGATTACTAAAACTACCGACTCGCACTATCCATGCCGCCTGATTGATGTCAACTCGGTTAGCAGTAACCGTGCTGTTAGTCTGAGCAGTCTTTACTTCAGTGCGCGATTGGTTCGGGCTCTCTACTGTCACCTGAGCATATTGCTGAGAGGGTAACGATTCGACAGGCTTTAATACTGGTACCGGCTCCGATTCTGATTCAGCGCTAACCGCTTGCTGACCAGCTTGCAGCTCCCGCGCTGCAAACTTGGCATCATCGAATGGCGTGAGTTGTTTTACACCTTGAAATTCAGGGCGATCAGGAATTACCTTAAAGTCATCTTTGACAATTTGTTTTTCACCATCGAGTAAATCAGGTAGAAAGATGATCGCAGCTAGTAACAAAATACTAGTCCCTAAAAGTCGATGTTTAAACGTGGCTGTCATCCTACCTCCTGCTGCAGAGCGAGAACCGCTGATACGGTGACAAATGAACCAAAAACAACCAAAAGGTCATCCTGTTCAAGAGTATTCAGAACCTTGGGATACGCCTCTTCTATCGCAGCATGCTGCTGTGCAGAAGGGTTTTGAGTGATCTCTTTTAATGCTTGCATTAACAGACCACTGTCTGCACCACGAGTTCCCGGTAAAGTAACAAGATGCCATTCATCAACATGCATCGTCAAGGGCAATAAAGAGTGCGTCATATCTTTATCTTTTAACATTCCAACTAAAGCGATAACTTTGCTATAGCGTGGTTTTAAACGCTTTAACTGGCTTGCAAGATAAGTAGCTGATTGCGGATTATGTGCAACATCAACCATAACAGTAGGGTTTTGCCGCAAGCGTTGCATACGCCCAGGTAAACTTAATTGCTGCAGCACTTGCTGCAACACATCAGCGTCTGGCAATTTGTTTAACTGTTCCAGTACAGCCAAACTCGTCGCCACATTTTGTACTGGGACTAAAGGTAATACTAAGTGTTGGTATTGCTGCGTAACACCTTGCCACTGCCAAGCACCTTCTGTTGCCGCGTAATGAAACTGCTGACCAAGTTGCAACAAGGTAGCGCCTTTTTCCGTGGCTACTTGCGCAATATTACTGGGTGGCTGTATTTCACCACTCACCGCTATTTTAGCGCTACGAAAAACCCCGGCTTTTTCTCTAGCAATACTTTCACGATCTGTTCCAAGCCAATCCTGATGGTCTAAATCTATCGTAGTGATGACACTGATATCAGGTTCAATGATATTGGTTGCATCCAACCGGCCGCCAAGCCCTACTTCTATTAAACAATACTCAGGTTGCTGCTGCCGTAAAATAGCAAAGGCAACCAAAGTCGTAAATTCAAAGTAAGTCAGTGGCACATCCTGCCGCAGCTGTTCAACTAAGGCAAAAGCTGCTAGCCAATCTGCATCGGCAACATCCTGATTATTGATGCGTAAGCGCTCGTTAAAGCGCAGCAAATGCGGCGAGCTATAAACGCCAACACTGTGTCCCTGTGCTAACAGTAATTGTTCAAGCGTACGGGCAGTTGTGCCTTTGCCGTTAGTGCCGGCAATCAAAACAACTTTACCGGGTAAGCAACCGAGCGCGCCGCGAGCAGCAACCGCAAGCACCCTACCTAGGCCTAATGCTATTTTATCAATTGGATGGCTTTGCTCTATATAGCAAAGCCAATCGGCCAGCGTCTGGCACGATTGGCTATTTAAATGTTGAACAGACATAGATCCTTAGGATGCGTTGCGCTCGTCTACAGGCGGCGGCAATTGCATAAATTTAGCGACAAGTCGTGCAATTGTATCGCGCATTTGCCGGCGGTCAACTATCATATCGATAGCGCCGTGCTCTAATAAGAACTCACTGCGTTGGAAACCCTCAGGCAGCTTCTCCCGCACGGTTTGTTCAATAACACGTGGCCCAGCAAAACCGATAAGTGCTTTCGGCTCGCCAATGTTAACGTCACCCAACATGGCTAAGCTGGCAGAAACGCCGCCCATTGTTGGATCTGTTAGTACTGAAATATACGGCAGTCCCTGCTCACTCATCTTCGCTAAGGCCGCGCTAGTTTTCGCCATTTGCATTAGCGAAAATAGCGCTTCTTGCATACGAGCACCACCACTGGCAGAAAAACAAACAAAAGGAATTTTTTGAGCTAAGGCATACTCAACACCTGCCACAAACTTGGCACCCACAACCGAAGCCATGGAACCGCCCATAAATTCAAATTCAAATGAAGCAGCAACGACCGGCATACCATGCAAAGTGCCGTGCATAACAACCATAGCATCTTTTTCGTTGGTGTCTTTTTGTGCGGCTACTAAACGATCTTTATAGCGCTTGCTATCTTTAAATTTTAGTAAGTCTTGCGGCTCTAGTTCTGCTGCCAGTTCTTTGGTTGTCCCCGTATCAAAAAAGTTTTGCAACCGGCTACGAGCTGAAACACGCATGTGATGATCACATTTTGGACACACGCCCAAATTACGGTCCAAATCAGCTTTGTATAACACCGCATCACACGAGGTACACTTAGTCCAAACACCTTCTGGGATATTACGGCGACCAGAGGATGATGTTCTGGGCAGAATCTTTTCTAACCAACTCATAAAGACTTCCTAATACTGTTATTGCCGATAGATTAACACTACCTGAGCAGAAAATACGCTAAAAACACCGAAATAGCGAAAATGACGGCTATTAAAACACAAATAGAGGCTGCTCGAATACAGAAAACTGGTCTTAGTAGTGCCCCCCAACCGGCAACATCGCATTTAAGTCGCGGGTAAAAATAAGGGCCCTAAAGCAACCTTGGGGATTTGGAAATGTTCCGGATAATCCACTTCAACCAAATACAGCCCACCCGCTTTTGCTGTTGCTGCGGCTAAATTACGATTTTTACTCGCTAACAACTCAGCGAGCCATTCTGGTGGTCTTCGCCCCATCCCGATTTCTAGTAAGCTACCCGTGATATTGCGTACCATATGGTGTAAAAATGCATTGGCTTTAATATCTAGCACCAAATAATCTGCAAAACGCGCTAGGCGTAGATGATGAATATTTCGAAAAGGGGTTTTAGATTGACATTGTATGGCTCGAAAGGCACTAAAATCTTGCTCACCTAACAAAGCCGGCGCAGCTTGTTGCATCAGATCCAGATTCAATGGTTGATGGTAGTGACTTACACCAGACCGCAAAATAGCGGGTCTATATTTATGGTTATAAATAACATAGCGGTAACGACGCGCAGTGGCACTGAAACGGGCATGAAAATCATCAGGCACAACTTTGGCCCAACGCACTGCAATCTGATCGGGAAGCTGAGCATTAGTTCCCATAACCCACGCTTTTACATCTCGCTCTGCTGTGGTATCAAAGTGCACGACTTGTCCTGTAGCATGCACTCCTGCATCCGTGCGCCCAGCACAAAATAACTCTATTGGTTGATTGGCAACCTTTGCTAAAGCTTTTTCTAGTTCTTCTTGTACACTCGTGACTTCACGCTGACGCTGCCAGCCGAAAAAACCTGTACCATCGTATTCAATACCTAAGGCTATCCGCATCTCTGACCCTCATTTAACCGTGGCGATTATACCGCAGCTAAGCTGAGATCCCCAAATAACCTGCAAATTATCCGACAAGCGACGTCGATAAACAGACTCAGCTAGTCAGGTCTGAGTGCTTTAGCTTCCTCTTTGACATGCTCAGGTGCGGCAGACGATAATACTTCGTCAATCAGCAGCACTGCACTCTCAGGTTCATCCATTTCAATGTAAGCCCGGATAAGATCCAATTTCCCAGCAAAACCCTCATCTTCCTGGTCAACATCCATTTTGTTATGCTCACCAATAATATCCGCAAACTCATCTAAACCAACATCCACATTCAGGTTGTTAAAGCGGTCTGCATCTTCCTCCGTCTGTTCCATTGCTTGCAGTAAATTGTCTATTTCGACAAAATCCGCATCAGATAAAGCCGGTTCCTCTTCAACATCCGCTTCTAACCTTGTCGCAACTTGATCTTCATCGGCTTCTTCAGCTTGTTCAACAACCGAGATGCCTTCTAACTCGTTTAACAGGTCATCAAATTGACTATCATTTAACTCATTAAGGTTCGTTAATTCCGTTTCAAGAGCAGAGAAATCAGCATCAGTTGCCTCCGGTGATGCCGGCAACTCATCTTCTAGCGCAACCGATAGCGCGTCGAGATCAGCATCTTCTGTCAAGTTAGCAATATTCTCTGCTGAAAAATCAAACCCTTCTTCTGGTTCAAACTCATCCAAGTCGAGATCGGGGTAGGTGTCTAATACTTTACTTGGATTTTCCACTGCTAAAGCAGCTTCCGAAGAGGCGATAACAGAGTTATCCTCTTCAGCCGTCAAATCCAAGGTAAGTTCCGTTTTATCTTGAGACGGTATCGAAGTTGATTCATCAATGAGTACATCATCCAAGGCTTCATTTAACGGCATATCTGAGAGCGCAGCTAAAGAGGTATCCGCTTGTTCCGTTGGGGTTTCGTCTAACGTCTCCTCTGCAATATCAGCAGTTTGCTCCGATAAGGCTTCGTCTAACGCCTCCTCTGTAATATCAGCAGTTTGTTCCGCGATGGTTTCATCTAACGCTTCATCGGCAATACCAGCAGTTTGTTCCGCGATGGTTTCGTCTAACGCCTCCTCTGTAATACCAGCAGTTTGTTCCGCGATGGTTTCGTCTAACGCCTCCTCTGAGACGACATCAGCTTGTTCAGTTAAGGCTTTATTTTCTTCTTCATCTGCGGCGGCGGCATCCAAAGCGGAAATTTGTTGTTCAGCTGCTTGGTCTAAAATATCATCCATTTCCGCATTTAAAAGCTGCTCATCCTCTGTAATGTAAGCGGCCTCATTCTCTTGCTCAATTTCTGATGCCAGTTGCTCAGCAAACTCATCCAAATCAGAATTATCAAAATGTTCATCAGAAACCATCAGTTGTTCTTGCTCTAACAACTCGTCGACGTCCACAGTATCAAAGTTGGAGTGGTTCTCATCTTCTAATGCCGGAGCTGAAGCTGGCTCAAGCGCATTTTCAGAAATGGTATGCTGTGCTAAAAGATCATCTATGGATTGCTCTGATTCAGCAGGTATTGGCAGATCAAGTTCAATTTCCTCTAACAAACTATCGATATCATCTTGTTCTGTAAAAGAGGAAGCTGAAGCAGCTGGCTGCTTTTTCTCTGCTAATTCGACTGAGTTTTCGGCTAATAAATCGGCACTTTCTGTTTCTTCAGGATCGGCAAGTTCAATGACTTCATCGACATCATCTTCTGTCATAAGTAGGGCAGAGAGATCCATATCAGACAAAATGTTATTGGCATCAAAATTGATTTCTTCTGTAGGATCTAATGCTAAGGACGTATCGTCTTGAGTATTGCTAAAGTCATCATCTAAATTAATATCAAAATCATTAGGGGCACCAGTATCCAACATGGTTGACTGAAGAGGATCGTCATCACCTAAATCGTCTAAAACAATATCATCACTGAAGTCTGGCAGTTCATCATCAAGTTCAGTATTTGTCGTTGCTGTTGTTTCGGGTTTCTCTTCTGCACTAAAAGAATCACTGAGCAAACTGTCATCAATATCAAATAGGCTGTCGTCAAAATCCTGACTTGGCTCAAGTGGCGGTAAAGGCGACTTATACCCACTTACCGCGCTCGGTTCTTTTATGGCGGCTGCGACCACTTCTTCAGTTTTACGACCGCGACGCTTTAACCAAAAAATGCCACCTAATAACAACAAAATCGCAGGCGCCGAAGCCGCTATTACCCAAACAATAGGGTTATTCAGTAAATCACTCAAAGCAGGTTCTTGATCTTGAGCTAATTTTGCTGCCTCTTCTGCCGCTTTCGCAGCTTGCTGTTCTTCTAGCATTTGCTGCTGTTGCTGTAACAGTTGATTCAACTGTTGCTGTAACAGGCTATCTTCCGAAAGTTGCGCTTTTAATCCTTCAAGTTCTTGTTCAACGCGTGATAACGAGCCACGAAGATTGGCGTTTTCCTGTGCAATACCCGCAATTAACTGCATTGAGTCTTGGTATTGATCTTTTAAGGCATTAAGTTCTGCTACAGTTTGTTGTTGGATGGCATGGGGTTTATTCGCGGTCTCTCGTGCTTTAGCACGCTCAGCAGCCTCTCGCGCATTTTTTTGCGTCCAAAGTTCATCATCTAGCTCAGCTTTACGTTTGGCGACTTCTGGGTCTACCGATCGGATCTCTCGCAGATCTGGTAATAACAATACAGCACCAGGGCGTAAATGATTAAAATTATTATCATTAAATGCTTGCGGGTTTTTGACAAAAATGGCGTACATCACCTGATAGGTCGTTACGCTATTACTCGGTTTGACTTGCTCGGCGATACGCCATAAGGTGTCACTGGCCGTCAATGGGCCAAACTGCTTTTGCAATAAGGCGCTATCAGCACTTTTAGGACCACGGATTTGTGTTGGCGCAGTATCAGCCAACACCATCGGCGAAAAATTGACAAACAGCAGTAGTAATACTAGTAGAACAGGCATCAGGTTTCCTTAGCCGAGCACCCAGACTCACATAAAAGCCAAACTAATAGGCAATGTTATGCAAACAGCGTTCCATTGTTGCTGTAGCAGTTACGTCAAATATAATGCAGAACCCATCCTCTTGCCAGCATTAGCACCTATCTAGGTTTATTTAAAAATAAAAAAGCGCCTTAAGACGCTTTTTCTTTAACGCAAATATTCTTTTACAAATAATCGCGTATAAGATGTTCGGCTATCTGAACACTATTCGTGGCTGCGCCTTTACGGATATTATCTGCTACTACCCACAGACTGATGCCGTTTTCATGGGAAAGATCCTGCCGCACCCGGCCAACAAATACCTCATCTTTTCCAGCAGCACTACAGACCTGCGTCGGGAAATCCGCATTATTTTCTAATAACACTATGCCAGGCGCAGCCGCTAGTAACGCTTTTACCTGCTCTACCGATATTGGCATTCTCGTTTCAATATGTACCGCCTCCGCATGACCAAAAAATACCGGCACTCGCACTGCGGTGGCATTAACGGAAATGCTATTGTCACCCAAAATTTTCTGGGTTTCCCAATGCATTTTCATTTCTTCTTTGGTATAACCGTTATCCATAAATACGTCAATTTGTGGAATGACGTTAAACGCAATTTGCCGTGCAAATTGGCCTTCACCCTCTAAAGGTACACCGTTCAGCAATTGCGCCGTTTCTTTCGCTAAGGCTTCAACTGCTGACTGACCTGCACCGCTAACAGATTGATAAGTCGCGACATTAATCCGACTTATCCCCACTGCATCGTGAATAGGCTTTAAGGCAACTAGCATTTGAATCGTTGAGCAATTCGGATTGGCAATGATATTCCGGTTACGGTAATCCGCAATAGCTGCCGCGTTAACTTCTGGCACGACTAATGGAATATCCGCTTCATAACGAAAATGTGAGGTATTATCGATAACAACACAACCTGCCTCAGCGGCTTTGGGCGCGTAAATGGCTGAAATACTGCCACCTGCTGAAAATAAGCCGATCTGTGCCTGACTCCAGTCAAAGGTTTCGGCGTCCAGTACCGTGATTTTTTTGCCTTTAAAGGTAATGGAGCCACCAGCAGAACGGCTACTAGCCAGCGGAAACAGCTGTGCAACAGGGAAATCACGTTGTTCAAGAATTTCAATTAAGTGTTGGCCTACCAAGCCGGTCGCGCCTAAAATTGCGACATTGTATTGCGACGCCATGCGATGCATCCTCTTATTACTGACAATTAAAGCCCAATTGGCTAAGCTTGGTCAAATGCTGCTGACCCTCAAGCTGAAGCGCGCTAAACTCACGCCGTGCCGGATATGACTTTCGAAGCCAGTCAAACCCTTTACCTTCGATATGATGACGGAATAACGCATCATCACGTCGCACATCATATAACATTCTTGCGAGACTTTGGACATCTGGAAGCCCAAAATTTGCAGAAATTTGTAGTTTTTCCACAGCAGGTATAGCGAGTAATTGCTTGAGTTTAACCGCAGGCGCTATGCCAAATAATTGGCAACAACGCTGATACAACATCTCAGTCCCTCTAGCTTTACCTTCTACACTGTGCCCAGCGATATGCGCAGTAGCAATATCGCAATACGCCAGCAATGGCAATAAGATATTCGGTTCCTGTTCCCACACATCCAACACTAAAGGTCTGCGCTGTTGTTGCTGCGCTGCTAATAAAGCCGCATTATCAATCACTGCGCCACGCGAAGCGTTAATGAGGGCACAGGAGGGTTTTAATTGCGCTAAGGTAGTGGCATTAAGTAAGTGCTGCGTTGGTAACGGGCCTGATTTCACCAGCGGCGTGTGAAAACTGAGAATATCCGCTTGTTGGCACAAGCGGTCAAAGTCAGTATGCGCGAACTGACTATCTTGGGCTGCGCGCAGTGGGTCGCACAGTAACACCGGTATATCTAAAGCCGTTAACGCTTGCGCCAGTCGACTACCAATATTCCCTACGCCAACAATACCGACGGTTTGCTCAGTGAGTTGCCATTGATAGCGCTCAGCTAAACACCATAAACTACTGAGCACATATTCCACAACGGATTGCGCATTACAGCCAGGGGCGGAGCTAAAAGCAATCTGCCGTTGCGCTAAGTAAGCCTGATCGATGTGATCCATGCCAATAGTGGCGGTACCAACAAAGCGTAGTACCCGATTTTCCTTTAACAACGCCGCGTCAACGTGAGTCACAGAGCGTACTAGCAGGATCTCCGCCTCCGCGAGCTCAGCAGCAGTAACGTTACGGCCATTAAATAGCGTAACCTCCCCCATATCAGCAAAAAACTCGCGCACCAGTGGCATATTTTCATCGGCAAAGATCTTCATTTTTTCTATCCAAGGCATGGTTAAGCAGCAGTAGTGGCTTAGTGTAACAAAATTAAAGCCGTAGATAGCAAAAAGGCGCTTTAAAAGCGCCTTTTACACCGAGCAGCAGCCGTTATTGGTTAAAGCGTTGCAGCACTAAAGTGGCATTGGTGCCACCAAAGCCAAAGCTATTCGACATCACGGTATTCAATATTGCTTCACGGGGTTCAGTCACAATGTTTAGACCGGTCGCGGCGTCATCTAATTGACCGATATTAATCGATGGGGCAATAAAGTTATGTTGCATCATCAGCAAGGAGTAAATGGCTTCATGTACACCTGCGGCACCTAACGCATGGCCAGTCATGGCTTTGGTTGCACTGATTGCCGGCGTTTTACCCGCAAACACTTCTTGAATAGCGCCTAACTCTTTCACATCGCCTACTGGCGTACTGGTACCGTGCGTGTTCACATAATCAATTGGCGCATTCACACCTTGCATGGCCATTTGCATACAACGCACTGCGCCTTCTCCGCTAGGTGCAACCATATCGAAGCCATCAGAAGTTGCCCCATAGCCAACAATTTCAGCGTAAATAATCGCACCACGCGCCAACGCATGCTCTAACTCTTCCACCACCACAATGCCGCCACCACCGCTGATTACAAAGCCATCGCGCTCAGCATCATAAGTACGTGAAGCCAATTCAGGCGTCTCGTTATAACGTGAAGAAAGTGCGCCCATCGCATCAAACTCCATCGCCAATGTCCAATGTACTTCTTCTCCACCACCGGCAAACACGATATCCTGTTTACCCAGTTGAATCAGCTCCATGGCATGACCGATACAGTGAGCACTAGTGGCACACGCCGAGCTGATCGAGTAATTGACCCCTTTGATTTTAAAAGGCGTTGCTAAACAGGCAGAACAGGTACTAGACATCGTTTTGGGTACGGCATAAGGCCCCACTCGCTTCACACCTTTTTCGCGCAGAATATCTGCGGCTTCCACTTGGGTTTTTGATGAAGCGCCCCCCGAGCCAACCACCAATCCCACTCTTGGGTGCGAGATTTGCTCTTCTGATAAACCCGCATCTTGCATCGCTTCTTGCATAGCAATGTACGCATAGGCCGCGGCATCGCCCATAAAACGCAGTGCTTTACGATCAATCATTTCGCTGGGGTTTAATTTAATATCTCCCCAAACCTGAGAACGTAATCCCAGCTCGGCAAATTCTTCTGCGCGAGTAATGCCTGATTTGCCGGCTTTCAACGCAGCTAATACTTCAGATTTATTATTTCCAATGCTGGATACAATGCCAAAACCGGTGATTACGGCTCTTTTCATGCTTACTCCCCAACCTGCTTTTTCAGGCAATTAAAATTTACGTATTCGTATTATTGTACGGTGTTTACATGCAAAACTGGTCTGCTTTCAGCGAACAACTGTACTCTGTTTTCAATTTTGCTTCAGCCTGAGGTAAACTACAAGCCGAATTTTTAACTCAGGCCCCAGCATGCAGTCAATTTCCAACGCCAAAATTCACTTTAACCCGCAAGGTACTCCTGTTGCGACAGAATTTGATGACATTTACTTTTCGAATGAAGGCGGCTTGGCAGAAACCGAATACGTATTCCTGCAGCAGAATGCGTTGCCTGAACGCTGGCATGCGCATCCACAGGCATTTTTTCATATTTTAGAGACTGGCTTTGGTACTGGCGCCAATTTTTTACTGTGCTGGCAGCGTTTCCGCTCGTTTAAAGCGCAACATCCTGCAGCAACTTGCCAGCGGCTTTATTTCAGTAGTTTTGAAAAATATCCGCTTAGCCTAGCTGATTTACGCCAAGCATTAGCCAGCCACAGTATGCTGCAAACCGAATGTGAGCAATTACTTGCGGCTTATCCACCGCCTACCCCAGGTTGTCACCGTTTAGTGTTTGAGCATGGCCAGGTTATCCTTGATTTATGGCAAGGCGATGTCAACGCGCTCCTGCCACAATTACCCGCACAGAATAAGGTAGATGCCATCTTCCTGGATGGCTTTGCGCCAGCCAAGAACCCAGATATGTGGCAAACCTCATTATTCGAACAACTCTTCAGGCTTAGTCACAGTAACACCACCTTAGCGACCTTTACCTGTGCTGGCTTAGTGAAGCGGGGGTTAACTGCCGCAGGTTTTCATATTCAAAAAGTCAAAGGTTTTGGCCGTAAACGCGAAATGCTTACTGCGACAGCGACCTTATTTGCAGAGACAACGGTTGATCCTCAAGCACAACACAGCTCAGCTGCCATGCAGGAAAATTTAGCAGTGACCATTGTTGGCGGTGGGTTAGCCGCGCTTTGCTCGGCCTTTGCTTTAGTCCGCCGCGGCATTCAGGTCAGCATGTTGTGTGCTGACGCAGGTGTTGCAGAAGGCGCTTCGCATAACCGACAGGGCGCTTTATATCCGAATCTCTCGGTAAGCCTTAGCCCCACCAGCTTATGGCATTGCCAAGCCTTTTATTTTGCGAGGCAGTTTTATCAGCTGTGCCAACAGCAAGGCATTGACTTCCCACTGCATTTTTGTGGATTACTGCATTTAGCAACTACAACGCCCTTAGCTGAGCGACAAAAAAAAATGGCCTTGCAGCAAAGCTGGCCGGCATCTCTAGTACGTTTTGTTGAAGCAGCAGAGGCAAGCACGCTGGCCAATATTCCACTGCAACACAGGGGTATTTTTATTCCAGATGCCGGTTGGCTAGCGCCGCAAGCTTTTTGTCAGGCGCTCTTCACTTATTTAAACTCGCAAGCCAATTTTAGTGCACATTTTAACTGCAAAGTTACCCAAATCTTAGCAGCAGGAAGCGGCTGGAAAGTACACAGCGCACACCAAGTCTTTGACACAGCACACTTACTGGTTGCCACAGGGGCGGATTTAACGCAGCTTCCCCCTTTCGCCCAGCTGCCGCTTAATCGGGTGCGCGGTCAAGTAAGTCACGTCCAGTCTGCCATACTCTCAAGTCTGGAAACGGTGATTTGCCATAAAGGTTATGTGACTCCGGCTTGGCAAGGCTTGCATTGTGTTGGCGCAACCTTTGATCGCACAGCTACCGAAGCAGCTGTCACGGCTGCAGATAATGACACCAATATTCAGGAATTAGCTCTGCAACTCAATCTAAGTGAACTAAAAACAGATCTTATCATTGACTCGGCCAAGGCGGCCTTTCGCGGCACTCTCCCTGATCATTTGCCTCTAGCGGGTCAACTCAATCACAGCCAACCCAATTTATGGGTGCAGGCTGGTTTGGGTGCGAGAGGGCTGCTGTTTGCTCCGCTACTCGCGGAAATATTGGCCTGTCAGCTTAGCGGCGAGCCAATACCCGCAAGTGATGCCACACTCGGCATGTTATCGCCGCAACGCTTTAAGGTTTAGCCATCTGTACCACAACTCGGCGGTTGACCGCACGCCCAAGCGAGGTTTCATTTGAAGCAACGTGCCGACGCTCGCCAAACCCTTCTATTTGTATCCGGTCGGCGGCAATCCCTGCCGCCACAAAGAATTCTTTTATTTTCTCAGCCCGTTGGATTGAAAGTTGTTCATTCATCCAACGTCCGCCGAAACTATCGGTATAGCCTTGTAACTCAATGGACTCAATATCGGAGTCATGGCGTAAATAATCGGCTATCTGACTTAAGCGCCGCCGTGACTCACGACTTAGCTGATCACCACCGCTTTCATATACCAACACGGTAAAAGCGATATCCTCAAATGAATAAGGTAATAACGCTGCTATACATTGATTAAAAGCGTGAAATTGCACAGGGAATTGCACAGGATTCAGCGCTGCGACGACCTTATCATAGGGGCTATACCAATCGGCATAATAAAACGTCGGACTGAAGCCTTGTTCTAATTCAGTTAACAAGGTCCAAGCGGTTTTTTGCGGTAAATCACCATTAAATTGCTTTAATAAGTTCATACTGGCTACGGATTTAGTTCGCTCACCGGGTCGCCAATGCGGCGGTACAGATAAAACTTCTGCCAAACCGTAATCATCCGGTAAACGCAACATGCTTAACTCAAAGTCCATATTTAATGATTTAGCCGCCACACTGCGAAAAATCGCTGTGCCAAAGTTAGGGATCTCATGCTCTAGCTGGCAATGAATGGGGGTATTAGCCGTTAATTGCCAGCTAGATTGTTCAATAGTGGCAGAATATTGACGCCACTGGCTAGAGACAGCCCAGCTATGACTGGAAAATAAACTGACTGCCATAGCAAAACATAAGGTTAAAACCTGCATAGAAGGCCGTGACTCCTCTGATTTCACCTGAACTAACAACGGATGTGTAAACATAAAATGTTCTGCCAAAAGATTCTTATCAAAAACTAAGCAAGCATTATGCCTGATACAAGACCTTAGCTCGATTTTTTGGCATAATAGCGCTAACTCAGCAAAATGACGAAGCTATGAAACCCAAATCCCCCTCTGAAACCACTACCTTATTTGCTCGACGCTTCCGGGGCTATTATCCTGTTGTTATCGACATCGAAACCGCCGGCTTTAATCCGAAAACCGATGCTTTGTTGGAAATCGCCATTAATCTGTTACAAATGGACGAAACGGGTAAATTGACGCCAGGTGAAAGCCTACATTTTCATGTTGAGCCCTTTGCAGGTGCGAATTTAGATGCCAGCTCGTTAGCCTTTAATGGCATCGATCCCTTTAACCCCTTGCGTGGTGCGGTCGCTGAACGTGATGCAATTAGTGAGATTTGCAAAGCAGTAAGAACTGCTCAGAAAGCGGCTGGCTGCCAGCGCTCTGTCATAGTGGCGCATAACGCCGCCTTTGATCAGGGCTTTTTTAATGCAGCCATTAGCCGACTAAACTATAAACGCTCACCTTTTCATGCGTTTGTGTCTTTTGATACCACCAGCCTTGCTGCACTGGCACTTGGCCAAACAGTATTAGCGAAAGCCTGTGCTCAAGCTGGCATCGCCTTTAATGCGAAGGAAGCGCACAGTGCGTTATATGATACAGAACGAACGGCAGAGCTGTTTTGTTATATTGTGAATCGTTGGCAAGAAATGGGCGGTTGGCCACTTGGCAGCGCCTTAGTTGCAGATGATGAAGAAAATAACACGAACGAACAAACCGATGCGGTAGCAGACTAAGCAAAAATTACCCCCTCACCACAGCAGAGGGGGTAATGTATCATACACAGATACCTAGAGTTATTCTTCGACAGTCGTATCCGCCGCAGTGGCATTTTGCCGAGCCGCAGCGTCTTTAATTAAGGGCTGTAACTCACCACGTTGAAACATTTCTAGCACGATATCACAGCCACCAATTAACTCGCCCTCTACCCACAGCTGTGGGAAGGTTGGCCAGTTAGCATACTTTGGTAACTCGGCACGGATATCCGGATGCTGTAAAATATCGACAAACGCGAATTGTTCACCGCAAGCAATTAATGCTTGCGAAGCTTGTGCTGAAAAACCACAGCTTGGGAACTTTGGCGAACCCTTCATAAATAATAAAATTGGATTGTCTGCGATTTGCTGTTTAATTTTATCTAATGTTTCCATAATGACCTCAAAGGTTAACATGTCAGTGTCACTATTTTACCCTGTATTACCGCTGCTGGCACTTGAGTTTTGCGAAAAGCGCCCAATATCTGGTAAACACATAACAATGCAGTTAGCGCCCAGTTAACGGCAGCCCAAGCGAAAGACGAATAAAACTTGAGTATTTTAGTCAGGTTTTGTAGTCTACGCCATGCAGACACTTTTAACAACGTGAACGGAGAGCAATAATGGCCTTTGAATTACCAGCGTTACCTTATGCAAAAGATGCATTAGCCCCACACATTTCAGCTGAAACCTTAGAGTACCATCATGGCAAACACCACAATACCTATGTGGTCAAGTTAAATGGTTTAATCGAAGGCACCCCTTTTGCCAGCCAAACTTTAGAAGAAATTATCCGTAACAGCGAAGGTGGTGTATTCAACAACGCCGCGCAAGTTTGGAACCACACTTTCTATTGGCACTGTTTATCGCCAAATGGCGGTGGCCAGCCAACGGGCGCATTAGCTGATGCCATCACTGCTAAATTTGGCTCTTTTGATGCATTTAAAGCCGCTTTCAATGACAAAGCCGTCAACAACTTTGGCTCTAGCTGGACGTGGTTAGTGAAAAAAGCCGATGGTAGCTTGGACATCGTTAATACCAGCAATGCCGGCACACCGATCCAAGATGCCTCTGTGACCCCAATCATCACAGTTGATCTGTGGGAGCATGCTTACTATATCGATTTCCGTAATGCTCGCCCAACTTACTTAGACGCCTTCTGGGCTTTAGTAAACTGGGATTTTGCTGCAGAAAACTTCGCCAAGTAAGCTAAACTCAGTTTCCCTCCATACCCGGCTTAGTCCGGGTATTTTTTTAGTTGTCTGAACCTTTCCAGCGCTTACTGCTCAAAAATTAAACTAAACTAGAGTTCACGCTACAGCGTAACATATTTTAGAAACAGAAATTCTTGATTGTAACGGGCAAAACTGGCATTTCATGTCTACCTTTAAGTTAACAGCTGAAAGCAGTTTTCCCAGATAAGTAGCTGGAGGGGCATATGAGCATATTTGAGCACTACAAAGCACGCTACGAAACGAATAAAGAGGAAGAGCTTACCATCCAGGAATACCTTGCGCTGTGTAAACAGGATAAAACCTGCTATAACAGTGCAGCGGAACGTTTATTGATGGCGATTGGTGAGCCTGAACTTATAGATACCTCGCAAGATCCTCAGTTAAGTCGCTTATTTTCAAACCGGCTGATTGCTCGCTATCCGGCATTCTCAGAGTTTTATGGTATGGAAGAGGCGATCGAACAAATTGTTTCTTATCTCAAACATTCTGCGCAAGGTCTGGAAGAACGCAAACAAATTTTATACTTACTGGGACCTGTGGGCGGGGGTAAATCTTCTCTTGCTGAGAAATTAAAACATCTGATGCAGCAAGTGCCCATTTATTATTTAAAAGGCTCGCCGGTTCAGGATCATCCATTAAGCTTATTTGATGCGGCCGAAGATGGTGAGCTATTGCAACAAGAGTTCGGCATTCCAAAACGCTATCTGCGAACCATTATGTCACCTTGGGCCAGTAAACGTTTACATGAGTTTAATGGCGATATCAGTCAGTTTCGTGTGGTAAAACGCTACCCTTCGATTTTAGATCAATTAGCGATTGCCAAAACCGAACCCGGTGATGAAAACAATCAAGATATTGCCGCCTTGGTCGGTAAAGTGGATATCCGCCAGCTGGAACACTTTGCCCAAAACGATCCTGATGCCTACAGCTACTCGGGCGCACTTTGCCGAGCCAATCAAGGCTTAATGGAATTTGTCGAAATGTTTAAAGCACCGATAAAGGTGCTCCATCCATTGCTTACCGCCACCCAAGAAGGTAACTATAATGGTACTGAGGGGCTGGCCGCCCTACCCTTCGACGGCATTATTCTAGCGCACAGTAATGAGTCGGAATGGCAAACCTTTCGCAACAATAAAAATAATGAAGCGTTTTTAGATCGGGTTTACATTGTCAAAGTCCCTTACTGCTTGCGGGTGAGTGAGGAGATGAAAATCTATCAAAAACTGTTAGAACATAGTGAATTAAAGCATGCACCTTGTGCACCTGGCACCTTAGCGGCCTTAGCTCAATTTGCTGTACTTTCACGCCTAAAGGCGCCGGAAAACTCCAGTATCTACTCAAAGATGCGGGTGTATGATGGCGAAAGCTTAAAAGATACCGATCCTAAAGCAAAGTCCTATCAGGAGTATCGTGACTATGCGGGGGTTGACGAAGGCATGACGGGACTGTCAACCCGCTTTGCTTTCAAAATATTATCTCGGGTATTTAATTTTGATACTACTGAAGTTGCGGCCAACCCAGTACATTTATTTTATGTTCTTGAACAACAAATTGAACGAGAGCAATTTGCTGCTGATACCGCAGAACGCTATTTAGAGCATTTAAAAG
>CAZNXI010000031.1:9932-23769 GCA_964577005.1 uncultured Rheinheimera sp. | reverse complement strand
TCTATGGCCAAGGCGGTAACGATATTATTATCGGCGGTGCTGGTGATGATATCCTTTATGGCGGTGTGGGTGCAGATACCTTTGTTTGGCAATTAGGTGATGAAGGTACCGACACTGATCCAGCTCGTGATATCGTGAAAGACTTTAACCTAGCCGAAGGAGATAAGTTAGTCTTGGGTGATTTACTACCCGACTCCATTAATGGCACTAACTATACCGACTATTTGGAAGTGGTTACTGATGGGAATAATACGATTATTCGTGTTAAAACAGATCCAGACTCTGATGTCACACAAGAAATCGTGTTAGAAAATGTCACGGATCCGGCACAAGACATCATTGATCATATCTTGCAACATCGAGGTGATGTAATCTAAATAGTGCCTAATAAAAACGTTTAAAAAATTAGGTTACGTGGATAAGAAGAGGCAAATTGCAATTTGCCTCTTCTTTTTTATAATAGCGCCAGCATAATTTGGGAGTGCGTGACATGAATGAAGTAACCGTGCTTGCATCAGCTAGCTTGCAATCACAAGTCGCGAGTTGGTTAGAAAAAAATTGGGTGCAGCGTAGCTTATTGACCTTAATTTTGATTAATGCTGTGCTGCTTGGTATGGAAACCTCTGCCAGTATTATGGCTACTGCAGGGGGAACGCTATTTCTGCTTGATAGAATCATCTTAGCGGTATTTGTGCTGGAAATTGCCTTACGTTTATTTGCGCATCGCTTGGCCTTTTTTAAAGATGCGTGGAGTGTGTTTGATTTTATTGTGGTGGCGATTGCCCTAATTCCTGCTAGCGGACCGTTCTCGGTATTACGGGCACTGCGAGTATTAAGGGTGCTAAGGGTATTGACCTTTGTGCCCTCGATGAAAAAAATTGTCGGCGCTTTAGTGAAATCGCTAAATGGTATGGTGTCTATTGCCATGGTACTGGGCTTGGTTTACTACGTAGCGGCAGTAATGGCCACCAAGTTATTTGGTGCGGCCTTCCCTGAGTGGTTTGGTAGCTTAGGCGCTACGCTTTATACCTTATTCCAAGTGATGACCTTGGAAAGTTGGTCGATGGGTATTTCACGGCCAGTGATGGAGCAATTCCCCTATGCTTGGGCGTTTTTTGTGCCTTTTATTCTGATTGCCACCTTTACCATGCTAAACCTGTTTATTGCCGTTATTGTCAATGCTGTACAGAGTATGCATGACGAAGAGCATAAAGAAGAGATTGACGCTAAGCAGCAACTACAACAAGACTTGGTCGCGCAAATGCAGCAGTTACAGGCTGAACTTGCTGCGCTAAGGGCGCAATTACCCACTAAAGATGCTAAAGAATAAGCAAAGATAGTCGGTACAATTTAGTTAGCGTCGAGCATCGCAAAAAGGTTTTGCGGTGCTCAATCTTCCTAAAATCCTGTGCTAGCCATTACTCCGTTTGCTGCATAAAGCTTTCTAGCTCTCGGCCGGTGAGCTTGCTAATACTGCTAAAAATAAACCAAATCGCAAAAAATAAAATCACCATGCACGGCAACACTATCACCGGATAACTCAGCCAAGTCATTTTGCCCAGCTCTTCATTAAAAGCGGTGGTGCCTGGTGGGCTCACCAAGATCAGTTTCGCTAATAGGTAATTCAGCACCGAAGACAGAAAAAACGAGGAGGCCACCATATAACCAGCTGTCGCCAATTTTCGCTCAAATAGCGCGCGGTTATCCCGTTCAGCAAGCGCAGCATAGAGCTTACCGTTGTCTAATAAGTCGCCATTTAAAATAAACTTTGTCACCAGCGGATAGCGAGTAAATTGGCTTATTAACACGGCCAAGCCAATAGCACCAGGGATAGCGGCTTCTTTAATCGCAATATATTTAGCATCCAGTTGCAATAAGGCAATACCCCCCGTGAGCATTACACTGATCACCCCCAGTACCGAGAAAAAGTTTACTTTGCCGGCGCGTTTTAGCTCCCATAAACCAAAACCGATTGGAAAAGAGAGCGCCACAATTAAGCCCCAAACAGGGCCAAGGGCGTTTTCACCGCTAAATCGGCTTAAAATTATCGCTGGGATGGCAACATTAATTAAAATATTCGCTAATAAACCCGTTTTTTTCGGGGTGTTTTGTTGGTCGGTACTACTTTGCATCACCACATGCTCCTAAAGCCTTGTACTCGTTAGAATGGCTAACTCTCATCAAATTGCCCACATAGCTACGTGCACCTTGACGGATAAGCTTATATGTTAACAGCTATTACCCTTGTTTCCGTCAGTTTAATTGACAACAAGGCTCGCTAGCGAGTTCATCGAAAATCGCTGTAATGCTAGCCACTTACTACCAATAACGGAATTTTAGCGACTTTTTGCTAAGTTTTTCAAAATGTCGGTCATGTTGTAATACATCATTGTTGAGTACTAAGCCATAACACGTTAGGTTAGTAAATCATCAAATGATTATTACAGCGGAGCACGGGGATGGATCAATATGCTGCCCTTAGGGCAAATGTCGGGTTATTGGGTACTGAGCTGGGGGAAACCTTACGCCAGCACTTGGGTGATGCTGTATTACAGCGGGTAGAGCAAATTCGACAACTGTCTAAAGAAGCGCGGCAGGGTGATAGCCAGCAAGCAGAGCAATTACGGCAAGTTCTGACTGCGTTAACGGATGACGAACTCTTACCAGTAGCGCGGGCTTTTGCGCAGTTTTTAAATTTAGCCAATTTAGCAGAGCAGCATTTTAGTGTTAGCCAAGCGGGGCGGCACAGTATTGAAAAACCTGAGCCGTTAGCAGAACTATTCCAACGTTTAAAAGAGTCGACCTTACAGAAACAAGATATTGGTCAGGCTGTGCGTGATTTATCGATTGAGTTAGTGCTTACTGCACATCCAACCGAGGTTGCACGTCGCACCCTTATTCACAAGTTAAGTGAAATTGCCGCTTGTTTAGCACAGTTAGAGCAACAACAAACATCTTGGCAGCAGCAACAGCTGAGGCTGCGCTTGACTGAGCTGATTAGTCAAGCTTGGCATACCAATGAGATTCGAGAACAACGGCCGACACCCGTCGATGAAGCCAAATCCGGTTTTGCGGTGATCGAGAGCTCATTATGGCAAGCGGTGCCTGATTTTCTGCGTGAACTGGATGTCGACTTACATAAAGCGCTCGGCGAAGGTTTACCGCTTGATGCCGCACCGATTCGTTTCTCGTCTTGGATGGGGGGCGATCGTGATGGCAACCCGTTCGTTACCGCTAAAGTAACCCGTCAGGTGTTATTACTCAGTCGCTGGAAAGCCGCTGACTTATTTATTATAGATTTAGATTTACTGTCCACGGAATTATCGATGAATAGCGGTTCGGCAGCATTATTGGCTGCGAGCGAGCAAGCTTCAGAGCCTTATCGTGCCGTATTGAACAAGCTACGACAACAGCTGATTTATACCCGCGATTGGCTAACAGAAGCGTTAAAACACGATCGTTTACAACGTCCAGCAGAGTTAATTTGGCAAAATCAGCAACTGCTCGAGCCATTATTGTTGTGTTATCAGTCGTTAGTCAGCAGTGGCATGCAATCTATAGCCCGTGGTCGTTTAACGGATACCTTGCGCCGTGCCTATGCTTTTGGTTTAACCTTGCTAAAACTCGATGTTAGACAAGATGCGGGCCGCCACGCACAGGTTTTTGCCGAGTTAACCCGTTATTTGGGGTTAGGTGACTATGGCGCTTGGACGGAGAGTGATCGTCAGGCGTTTTTATTGCGTGAGCTTGCCAACAAAAGACCTTTATTTCCAAAAAGCTGGCAACCTTCTGCTGAAGTGCAAGAGGTGTTAGATACCTGTGATATCGTCGCGCGCCACGGCAGCGAAGCCCTAAGTACCTATGTTATCTCGATGGCTGGAAAACCTTCTGACGTACTCGCCGTGCAATTATTGCTAAAAGAAGCCGGTATTAGCTTTGCCATGCCCGTCGCGCCTTTATTTGAAACCTTAAGTGATTTGCAAAATGCCCCCGACTGTATGCGGCAATTACTCAGTATTGATTGGTACCGGGGCTATATCAATGGTCGGCAAGAGGTCATGATTGGTTACTCCGACTCTGCGAAAGATGCGGGAGTACTCGCGGCAGCATGGGCACAATATAGCGCACAAGAAGCCTTAGTGAAGTTAAGTAATGAGTATGGGGTGAAGCTGACATTATTCCATGGCCGTGGCGGTACTATTGGCCGTGGCGGCGGTCCAGCTCACGCCGCTATCTTATCGCAGCCGCCAGGATCTTTAGCAGGGGGGCTACGGGTAACTGAACAAGGCGAGATGATTCGCTTTAAGTTTGGTTTACCGGAATTGGCGGTACGTAGTTTAGCCTTGTATGCCAGTGCCGTGTTAGAGGGCATGCTATTGCCACCGCCAGTTCCCAAAGCGAGTTGGCGTGAGTTAATGAGCCAGTTAGCGGCAGACTCCTGCGAGGCCTACCGCGCCGTGGTGCGACATAATAAAGATTTTGTGCCGTATTTCCGTGCAGCCACGCCTGAGCAAGAATTAGGTAAATTACCGCTAGGCAGCCGCCCGGCTAAACGCAACCCCACCGGTGGTGTGGAAAGTTTGCGGGCCATCCCTTGGATTTTCGCTTGGTCGCAAAACCGTTTAATGCTACCGGCTTGGTTGGGGGCGGGTAATGCGCTGGCGAAAGCCGTGGCGGATAATCATGCCGCGACCTTAGACGAAATGCAGCAACAATGGCCATTCTTCGCCACGCGTTTATCGATGCTGGAAATGGTGTTCTTAAAAGCGGATACCGACGTTTCGGCCTATTACGATAAAGTCTTAGTTCCTGCAGAATTGCAAGCTTTGGGTGCGCAATTGCGACAACAGCTGGCGGCAGATCGCGAAATGTTGTTAAAACTGATCCACAGCGACAGATTGATGGCCAAAGAAAGCTGGATCCGCGAATCTATTATGTTGCGCAATACCTATGTTGATCCGCTGCATATTTTGCAGGTAGAGCTGCTAAAGCGGGCACGGCAACAGCCTGATAGTGTAAACGATCAAAGTAACAGAGCTTTAATGGTAACCATTGCTGGTATTGCGGCAGGGATGCGCAACTCAGGTTAAGCTTGTCTATAAATTGCGCTCAATAGTGCAACGAGAACCGGCAAACGCGTTACAGCGTCTGCCGGTTTTTCATCCTAGAAAACGCAACTTGATTATGCTCAGAAGCCGTCTTTATCTGCTACAGGTTAGTCGATACGGCGGTGTCGCTATGTAGCCAACAAGCTAAACTTGATACAACTCCAGCGGTAGTCCATCCGGATCTTGGAAAAACGTAAAGTGCTTGCCGGTATATTCATCGATGCGTACCGGCTCAGTTGCAACGCCTTGTTGCTGTAGATACTCTCGCCAAGCTGCCAGATCGGTTACTGCAAACGCCAGATGACGCAGCCCCTGCGCTTCTGGGCGACTGGGGCGGGGTGGTGCACCAACAAAGCTGAATAGTTCCAGCTGGCTACCATCGGGCAGCTGTAAATCCAACTTCCAAGACTGACGTGCTTCGCGGTAATGCTCGGCCAGCACCTGCAAGCCAAGGATCTCAGTATAAAACTGCTTACTACGGCTGTAGTCGCTGCAAATTAGTGCGACATGATGTATGCCTTGCATGGCCGGTGGCCGCATTACAGTACCTTATTAATTTCGGTTTTCAGGTTATTGTCTTTGGTACTGGCTTGCAGTGGCTTTAACAAGGCTTCAGCAGCAGGGCGTTGCTCGTTGGCCAGATAGAGCTGCGCTAAGCGAAATTGTGCCCAATCCTGATATTCGGGTAACAGTTCGCTACTCTCGGCAATAAACTGGCGCAGGGCGCCGATCCCTTGCTCGGTTGCTGTTTTCCCTACGGCGGCTGCGCGTCCTAATTGATACAACGCCAGCAGCTTGCTACGCAGCGCATCTTGGTCAGCGGCATCTTGTTCACTGGCACGCTGGAACTGATTGATAGCGGCTGTATAGTCGCGCTTAGCCGCTTGGCTGACACCCAGCAGAAAATAGGGTTCAGGTCTTTGTTGTAGCTCGGGGTTGCTCGCCAGTAAGGCTTCGGCCTGAGTCGGTTCGTCGCGCATTAACAGTTCAAGTTGCAGCAACTGGCCTTTTAGTGGGTTCACTTCGGTCAGTTGCTTAGCCAGTATCATCGCTTTCGCTTTATTGCCGCCGGCAACACCCGGTGCTTGACCATAATATTGTGCCAGAGCCTGTAAATACTTCGGCTCAGTTGGTGCTAAAGTATGCGCGGTTTCAAAGGCTTTTACGCAGCGTTTTGCATGGCCAAGTGCGCTCAGCATATTCACTTTTTGCGCGGTATTACAGCTGGCATTTGCATAGTAAAATTGGTATTCCGCATTATCGCCGTCTAGCTTAATGGCGCGTTCCAGCCAGTCCGTTGCCGCTTCAGCTTCACCTAAAGCCAGTTCAGTTCGGCCGAGTGCGGCCAGTAAAAATGCGTCTTTGGTCTTTTTGGTTACCATGGGAGTAAGCAGGTTTTTGGCTTCGGTATAGGCTTGCTGTTGTAGCAGCGTTGTCACCTGCTGTTCCAGTTCGGTATTGGCCATAACGTTAACGCTTACACCGAGTAGACATAGCGTAATAAGGTGTTTCATAGTCTTCCTTGTTGGATTAACACGTTAATCTGACTCATGTGTTTTAATAAAGTTTAATCATTATAAGCCAGTACCCAATTAATAAACATTTCTGTGCCGGTTTTTAGTGCCTTTTCGTCGGCATAAAAGTAGGGCGAATGATTGGCCGGTGCTTTTGCAGGATCTTGCCCTTCTGGGGTAATACCAAGGAACACAAACAAGCCTGGTATTTCTAGTGCGTAGTAAGAGAAATCTTCAGCACCTGTAACTAACTGACCCTCTTGCACCTTATCTTGGCCAGCGACTTGTTGCAAAATAGGCAGTGAACGCTGGGTAAGCTTAGGATCATTCAGCGTAACAGGATAACCTTCTTCAATTTTGACTTCGGCGGTCGCGCCGGTCGCGGCAGCACTGGCTTCGGCAGCCTGCTTTAGTAGACCAAAAATTTGTTGGCGAATACCCATATCAAAGTTGCGGATAGTACCTTCTAGATACACCTCATCTGGAATAATATTATTGCGTACGCCGCCTTCAATAATGCCAAAACTGAGCACCGCCGGGGCGCGGGTAATATTAATTTGGCGGCTGACAATGGTTTGCACATTATTGATAATCTGAGCGGCGGCAACGATAGGATCAACCCCGCCCCAAGGGGCTGAGCCATGTGTTTGTCGGCCTTTTACCCGAATTTCAAAGCGATCGGCTGAGGCCATCAGCGGTCCTTTACGATACTGCACTACCCCCGTATTGGCGGCTGACCAAACATGAATACCAAAAATAGCTTCAGGCTTTTCTGCTGCAAACAAGCCCTGTTTCAACATCAGCGCCGCACCGCCTTCTTCACCTGCTGGTGCACCTTCTTCCGCGGGTTGGAAGATAAACATCACTTTACCGGTTAACTGCGCGTGATGTTTTACCAGATATTCGGCCGCACCCATCAACATGGCAACATGCAAATCATGGCCACAGGCGTGCATTACTCCCACTTCTTTACCTCGGTACTCGCCTTTTGCCACAGAACGAAAGGGCACATCGGTTTGCTCGGTTACTGGTAACGCATCCATATCCGCACGTAGCGCTAAAAAGGGGCCTGGCTTGCCACTGTCTAAAATAGCGACCACACCGGTATGTGCCATGCCGGTTTGCACCGTTAGGCCCAATTGCTGTAAGTGTGCAGCGACCACCTTGGCCGTGCGGAACTCGCGGTTACTGAGCTCTGGGTGCTGATGCAGATCGCGTCGCCAATTGATCACCTGTTGCTCTAGTTGTGGGCTGATCCGCAGCACCTCCGTCGTGGTAGCGCTACTGCTTAGGCTAAACAGGCTGGTCGTAAATAAAACAGTAGCAATCAGGGACAGTTTCATGGTCAGGCTCCGCGGTAAGGCAAGTTATCAGGTTTAGGTTTCACTATGCGCAAACTGCGCTAAAAAATCCAGTTCGAACAACACTGGCACTTAAGTTAATTTACTGGCAGGCTAAATACAAGTAACTTGCGGTTATCCGTGGTTAATGGACGGCTGTGAGTAGGCAAATGCGAAAGGATCAGACCATGAAAATATGCCATCTGTTGGGTGTGCTGTGTTTAGTGAGTAGTAGCGTGGTAAGTAGTAGCGAGGCTGTGCAGGCGGATGATAATCCACCCACGCCAGTGCTAACGGATCTGGCGCAATGGGTGCCAGCCGCACTGCTGCAGTTTGATACGCCTGGGATGGCGGTTGCTGTGGTGAAAGACGGTCAGGTATTACATGTCGCTGGCTATGGCGAGCGCGATGTAAGCAGTGGCGCTTTGGTCGACAGTGACACCTATTTTCGACTGGCGTCAGTCAGTAAAGCTTTTACCGCTGCATCCGTCGCTATTCTGGTCGATGAGGGCAAGCTGAGCTGGGATGATAAGGTGGTGCAGTATTTACCGCAGTTCCGGTTGCAGGACCCGTGGGTCACCGCTGAATTTACTATTCGTGATCTTTTAAGCCAGCGCAGTGGTTTAGCTGGTGGTGCCGGCGACAGTATGATTTGGCCTGAGCCCAGTGGCTTTAGCCGCGATGAGGTAGTGCATAATCTGCGATATTTAACGCCGCTAAGTAGCTTTCGCAGCCAGTATGGCTATAGCAATGTGTTCTATATCACCGCGGCCGAGCTGGTGGCAAAAGTGGCGGGTGAGCCTTGGCAAGACTTTGTTGAAAAACGGATTTTTGCGCCCTTAACGATGCAATGTTTCGCTGGCACACAGCCTGCTGAGATCCTGCAAAATGTTGCTCAGCCGTATCGTTTTACTGCCGAAGATGGCTTTGTGACTATCCCTCGCAATGCCATAGATGGCAAGATGCTGATGTCGGCAGCAGCTGGCGGCATTGTCTGTCGAGCCAGCGATCTAGTGCCTTGGCTGCAGTTTTTATTGGCGCAATATCAGGGTAAGGCTGTTGCAGGCGCGCCTTTTAGTCAGGCGCAGTTAGGGCAAATGTGGGCACCGCATACTTTGATGCCAGTGGGGACGAATGACCGCGAGCTCGATCAGGTAAACTTTGCTGCCTATGGTCTAGGTTGGCGCATGGCGGATATGCATGGCGTTAAGGTGGTGCATCATACTGGCATTCTCTCCGGCTTTCAGGCGCATTTGGTGTTGGTGCCAGAGCAGCAGCTAGGTTTTGTGGTGCTGCATAACGGTTCGAATAGCGGTGCACGGCAAGCGGTGGTCCAACGTCTGTTAAAACAGTTTTTAGCCCCCGATCAACAACAGGATTGGGTGGCATTTTATGCTGCGCAGCAACAGCGTGCTGCGAATCGCGCGCCTGCTGCACCACCGCTGGGTACCGGTGAAGTGCTGTTAGCGTTGCAAGAGTATGCCGGTGAATATACTGATAACTGGTTTGGCAGCATGCTGATTACGCAGGACGAACAAGGCCTACACTTACAATCGGGGCGGATGCTTAATCTGCAAGGCCGGTTGGAACCTTTTGCTGACCATAGCTTTATCGTGCGCTGGACAGATCCTAATGTCGCGTGGCCCGCGCTTATTCACTTTCAGCTAAATAACCGGCGGCAGGTGACGGGTTTTACGCTGGAGCCCTACGCGGCTGAGCCGGGTGAGCGGCATAGCTATCGCGATATGCGCTTTCGCCGGCAGCGATAGCGGCTGATATTTGCCGCCACTATTCGTATCTAAGCCTAGCTGGCAATAAAAAGGGCAGCGAAGTGCTGCCCTGGTGTTAACAAAGTTCTGTTTTAGAAGAAGTTAATTCTAAAATCGACACCCATCACCCGTGGCTCATTCACAAAGCCGGTCAGGTTACTAAAGTCGATGGCGCCTTTCAGATTATCTTGATCGGTAATATTGCGACCAAAAACACCTACTTCATAGTTGTGTTGATCGTTAACATAGGCGATCCGTAAACCGGCTTCGTAGTTATTATTGCTACGGAATTCAGCTGACTCATACAGGAATAAGTTGGTTTTACCCTGCAGTTGGTAATCCGCATAAACATAGACCTCACCACTGGCGACCGGATAGGCATAACGGCTATTCAGAGTCAGGATGGTTTTTGGTGCTTGTGGGAATGGATTGCCATTGATCAGTGCTAAGCCACCGGCTGTTCTAGGATCCAGCACAGTACAAAGCCCTGAACCACAAGGCGCTACTGTTAACGTATCATCTTTTAGCTCAGTGTTATTATAGCTAAAACCCCCGCCAACACTTAGGTTGGGCAGAACACGATAATCAAAATCAACTTCAAAGCCATAACCAGTGCCTTTATCTGCATTGATCAACTGATTACCCTGCGTTTGACCACCAATCGCCGATAATTGAATATCGTCAATAATGTAATAGAACAAGGCCGCATTTAAGCGCAAGGTGTTGTCGAGTAAATCTGACTTAGTACCCACTTCAAACGAGGTAATGGTTTCAGCATCGGCCACTGATGGCGGCGCTTCAAATGCCACATCACGACCTTGAATGGTTTGCGCTCTAAAGCCTTCTGCCACTCGAGCAAATAGACTGGTAGTGTTGCTGAAACGGTAATTTGCCGATAATTCCCAGCTTACTTGATCATCTTTTACTTTAAGCGGCGCATAATCTTGAATTTGTGCAACACCAATGACTAAAGCAAAGCCATCAACGTTTTGCTGGCCTACCGAGAACGTTTTCTCGTCCTCGGTATAACGTAAACCACCGGTTAGCGTCAGCTTATCGTTCACTTTATAGGAGCTTTGTCCAAAAATTGCCCAGCTAGTATTGCCGTGGAATACTTCAGTCGCACCAAAGAAACCATCGACCGTATTTACACCAAAAGACGAGTCAAAATAAAAAGCACCAGTTTGCCAGCTAAGCGCATTATTGGTATCACTGGCTAAACGGATCTCTTGGGTAACTTGTTTTAAATCGCGTAGTTGATCTTCGGTTACCGCATTGGCCACCGTTGCTGTACCAGCTTGTTCTGGATTACCGCCATCAATATCACCAATACCACCACCTTTAGCTTTTTCTAAAGCGGAGATCGAGGTTAGAGTCATACCGTCCAGTTTTACATCTAACTTTAATGAGGTGCCCCACGCATCGTAACTTTGTACGTTATTACCTGGCGCATCATAAGCCACCACGTCACGATCGTAGTTTTCGTTAAGCTCATTGCTGCCTGGGGTAAGGATATTTTTGCGGAAAATAGTAGAAGTTCCGTCATAGCTACGGCTATGCACATTAAATAAGGCATCGACTTGGTCTGATTCATAGAAGAACTGCAAACGACCGGCGCGCTCATCATAGCCACCTAACGCATCTTGTTGCCCAGTAAAGCTATTATCTACCCAGTTACTACGATGCTGCGACAGGAAAGAGGCCCGAGCTGATAGTGCATCCGTTAAGCCACCGCCGACCGCGCCTTCAACATGCGCTGTACCCAGTGTGCCCGCAGTTGTTTTGACATAGGCATCAAAATCCTGGCGTGGTTTAACGGTATCAAATTTAATGATACCGGCAGTAGTATTGCGTCCGAATAAGGTACCTTGTGGGCCACGAATCACTTCTACTTGCTGGATATCAAAGAGCGGGAAGCTTTTTAATATAACGTTTTCCATGACTACTTCGTCCATCACAATGGACACCGGCTGTGAAGCGGCCAAGTCAAAATCCGTGTTACCTAAACCGCGAATGTAAAAACGCGGCGCTGCGCGGCCGTTGGAGCTTTCTGCATATAACCCCGGTACTTTGATTGCCAAAGCCGTGATGTCATCACCAGAGGAAAAGATGCTGTCAAATTTCTCACCCGACAAGGTGGCTACCGAAATAGGCACTTCTTGGATACTTTGACTACGGCGTTGTGCCGTAATAGTAATGGTTTCAAGTTTCTTTTCTTCTGTCTCAAGGTTTTTGTCACTTTCCTGCGCCATAGTGGCAGGAGAAAAACCAAGTACTGAGCCAAATATTGCCGCTTGTACCGCGACAGCTAGGGCTGATTTACCGAATAGGGTCATTAACGTTATACCTTTTAAAATGATGGACGTTGTGATTGTACTGACACTGTTTTGCGCCGCAGGTTAACGATACTGGAGTGACCACAGCCGATCACCAAACGGGCGCATTATATTAGCACTTTGTCTGATATATTGCTGCAATTAGCTGAATTTTCGTGCATGTTATCTTCCAAGATGATCGACTTTGTTGTCATAACGTAACGTTAGTAAATAACTCAAGGATAAGATAAATGCAGCTGATGCGAAAAATAACAATGCTATTATCTGTGCTGTTTTTATGGACTAGTTTATCGACCTTTGCAGCGACCAGTGGTTGGCAACCTGCTAAGCATTTACAAGCCGAGCTGGTTAGTGAATATCACAGTGTGCAAGCGGGGCAGACCCTGCTAATGGCATTGCATTTTATCCCTGAGGAAAATTGGCATACCTATTGGCAGAACCCTGGTGATTCTGGTTTACCCACCAGTATCGACTGGCAGTTACCCGCAGGGGTCACGGCAGGGCCGATCCAATGGCCGACACCGCAGTTTTTTTCGATCCCACCGCTGATGAACTATGGTTTTGCTGGGCCCACTATCTTGCTCACGGAACTTAAGATCCCGGCCGATTTTGCACTATCGCAACTAGAGCTAGCTGCTAAAGTGGATTGGTTGGTGTGTGAAGAGATTTGTATCCCCGCGGAAGCGCACTTCCAGTTAAGTTTGCCTGTAGTGGCCAAGGCCGAAGTAAGCAAGTATGCCAAAGAGCTCATTTTACAAGCACAAGCAAGTCAGCCTAAGCCTTTAGCTTTCAAAGGGCACTATGACACTGCCGCGGGCAGTTTTTCTGCGGCTATCGCCGGTTTACCGGATGAAGATTTTCAGGCTTTCTTTGTGGCAGCGACCGAGCTCGTGGACCACGCGGCCGACCAGCAAGTGATCTTTAGTGATGGCCAGTGGTTACTACGACAAAAGCTCAATACCTATTTTACCTCGGCCCCTGCTGCATTTGAGGTGGTGCTACTTAGTGCGAATGGCCAAGGTTATCGTCTGAGCTTAACGGCCGCATCAACCGCCAGTGTGTTACAGGAAAACCTCCAAAGCTCCCAAAACACTGGGCAGGCACTCTGGTTAGTGTTAGTGATGGCGGCGGCTGGCGGCTTTATACTTAACTTAATGCCTTGTGTCTTCCCTGTTTTATCGTTAAAAGCACTGAGCTTGGCGGCAAATACTGGGCAGCGTACAGCGCAACAACGGGAAGCGTGGTGGTATAGCTTAGGGGTGATCGTCAGTTTTGTCGCGCTGGGGAGTGTGCTACTGGGGTTACGTGCGGCAGGCGCAGCTGTCGGCTGGGGCTTTCAGTTACAAAGCCCCTTGTTAGTCGCTGTCTTAGCCTACTTGCTCTTCGCCTTGGGCCTTAGCCTGTCTGGGCTGGTGCAATTTGGTTTAGGATTAATGAACACGGGCAGCGGCTTAACCCAGCAAAAAGGGCCAAAAGGGTCGTTTTTTACCGGAGTCTTGGCGGTCGTTGTGGCTAGCCCCTGTACGGCACCTTTTATGGGCGGCGCTTTGGGGTACGCGGTTACGCAACCGCCGCTGCTGGCCTTGCTGGTCTTTGTTGCTTTGGGGTTTGGCATGGCTTTACCCTTTTTACTGCTAGCCTATTTACCAGCATTAGCGCGCTTATTGCCTAAACCGGGTGCATGGATGGACACGCTGAAACAGCTGTTAGCCTATCCTCTCTACCTTAGCGCAGTCTGGTTGGCTTGGGTGTTTGGCCGGCAAACCGGTA
>CAZNXI010000031.1:0-9832 GCA_964577005.1 uncultured Rheinheimera sp. | reverse complement strand
AATGGTTAGCCCTAGCCGCTGCCGCATTGTTTGCCGGCAGTGTGGCTGCTGCACCGCAGGTTGGCCAGCCAGCGCCAAGCTTTACCGTGAAAGACTCTGCTGGGCAGGTGCATAGCTTGGCCGATTTTGCCGGTAAAAATGTGGTATTGGAGTGGACCAATCACGATTGTCCTTTTGTGGTAAAACACTACCAAGGCAATATGCAGCAGTTACAACAAGCGATGACAGCCGAAGGCGTGGTTTGGTTGAGTGTGATCTCATCGGCGCCGGGCAAGCAGGGGCATATTGATCAGGCTAAATCGGATGAGTTAACGGCAAGCCGAGGCGCTGCGCCAACGGCGGTGTTGTTTGATGAGGATGGTGTGATGGGTAAAGCCTATGATGCTCGCACCACGCCGCACATGTATGTGATTGATAAAAACGGTGTGCTGCAGTATATGGGCGGTATCGACAGCATCCCTTCAGCCAAGGTAGAAGATATTGCCAAGGCCACACCGTATTTTGCCAATGCCGGTAAAGCGGTGTTAGCAGGGCAAACCCCAGATCCTGCGGTAACTCGCCCTTATGGTTGCAGTATCAAATATTAAGGTAGCGCAGACTCTGCAAAATAAATGCGGCTTTGTCCTTCATGTGATGAGTAGTAACTGAGATAAAGCCGCTGTTCCTTGATTAGCATACCCGCATAGCTGCAATCGCCACCCGAGGGTAATGCTTGCCATTCGGTCAACAAACCTGTTTGTCGATCAATCCAGCACAGGCTAGTTCTTATCCGTTCATCATACAGTCTGACACATGCCAGTAAGCGGCCATCGTCAAGTTGTAGCCATTGCGGGCCGCCAATTCTGCAGCCAATATCTTGCCATTGCCACTCCGTATAAGGTGGTCTAGCTAGGCCGAATAAACCGTTGTCGGGGTCGCGCCGCAGTAAGCACAGTGCCGTGCCATCGTGTTCATATACGATGGCACTCTCATTGGCATAGCTGCCGCCATAAATGTCCGTGGCAAGTGCTTGAAAAGCAATGCCGTCTGAGGTGCGATAGGCTCGCACAAAGCGTGAGCCAGGACCACAATGATAACCCAAGGCTAAAGCCTCTTGCTGTCGCCAAGTTAAGCGCCAAATCCAAATATTCGGTTCGCCAATAGCCACTGGCTGTGACCAATCAGCGCCTGTTTCAGAAAACCAAGAAAAACTCTGGTGGCTGGTAGGGGTATTATCATGCAACGCACCCGCGCCATAGAGCATTAAGCGGCCATCTGGCAGCACTGCAAATTTTGCATCGCGCAGATCGGCAGTCGCATGAGTGAGAACCGTCACGCTTTGCCAGTGCTGACCGCGATCGTCTGAACGTAAAATACGAAAGGCGCCATCAGGCGAGACATGCGCGCTGCCTTCGCGAAACACACACCATAACGCATCTTGCCAGTCAATTAGATCGGTAAAGGCATTATGAACGCCTGTTTGCCAGATACATTTAACATGCATACGCATTTACCTCTTTTGCCGTTATGGCTGTGACTTGCTTAAAAAGTGCTAACGCTTCATCCTTCTTCAGCAAGGTATGGAATAAGCTGTAAGCCATACTCTGAGAAAACCTGATTAAATTCAGGTTTTTGTAGTAGTTCGTAAACCCATTGATGCAAGGTATTAATCGGCAGAGGGTGTTCAGGGTGTAGCAGAATTTGATGCTGATAACGTTGGTCAACACGCTCAGAAATTATGAGTGTTTTACGATATTGCGGACGGCGATTTAAATACTGAAATAAGAAAGAACGGGTGACAATGGCCAGATCAACTCGTTGCTTTATTACCAACTCAATACTGATATCATGGTCAGTGACCGACACCAGCTGGTATTGGTTAGCTAAGAGTTCAGGCGCGGTTTGATAGTTCGCTAGGTTATAATGATAACCTAGAATACCGGCTATGGTTTTACCACTCAAATCATTAAACCAGTATTGCGATTGCGCGTGGCTTAGCAAGGCAATAAACACCTCTTCGTCGCTGGCAAAAGGTGCTGATTGTTGTAAAGCAATATTGCGTTGATTCCAGCCCCAGTCGGCATCTTCAAAGAAAAGCGCATCAAATAAGCCTTGTTGAAAATCCTGATGTCGGCGCATTGCCGTAGTCAGAACCGGTGTAAAATGATACTGCTGTTGTGTCTGGTTTAAGGCTGCGAGCAGTTGTGACGTGAAACCACTTAGTTGTTTGCCATTGACTTGTACATAGGGTGGAAAATCATAAACGCCTACTCGTACTAGTGTTTTAGCATTAAGAGTAGAATTATACGATATCAGTAATAAGCCTAAACTGAGAACGATTTGTTTGAACATGCTATGTCAAATTCACACTTTGCCGATATCTTCAAACCACAACTCCGGTGCGGCGGCGATAAACTCTTGCATCAGGTTGATGCACTCTGCGTCTTGCAAAATACTTAACTCAACGCCACGACTGCGCACATAAGCTTCGGGACCCTGAAACGTGTGATTTTCGCCTATCACAATCTTCGGGATGCCATACAGTAAAGCAGTACCACTGCACATATCACAGGGTGATAGCGTAGAGTATAAAGTTGCTCGCTTATAATCAGCTGGCGCTAAGCGGCCTGCTTGTTCGAAACAATGCATTTCTGCATGTAAAATAGCACTGCCTTGTTGTACCCGCTGATTATGGCCACGCCCCACAATCTTGCCATCGATAACCAACACCGAGCCTATCGGAATGCCACCACTGGCTCGGCCCTTTTTCGCTTCATCAATAGCAGCTTGTAGAAAAGGATCGCGCATACAATTCTCCCTTTAAGGCGATAAAAACGGCTAGATAAAAAAATACAAAACCAGACTATTGCTGCAGTCTGGTTTAGGTTCGCCAACTTTACAGTTACGTCAAACTCAGTATAGCGGCTAATCTGTCTGTAAAGCGGTAATAGGATCTAATTCTGACGCTTTAATCGCTGGATAAACCCCAAAAGCCACTCCAATTAGCGCACATATACTAAAGCTAAGCACTATGGCCGGTAAAGACCAAGACACCGCCCAACCGGAATAAAACGCAATAAGCTCGGATAATATAATTCCAAACAGAATACCCGCGATGCCCCCGACAATGGCAATGGTAAAGCTTTCTGCCACAAACTGCAGTTTGATATCGCGTTTAGTGGCGCCGATAGCCCGTAGCAAACCGATTTCTTTGGTACGTTCTAACACGGTCGCCAGCATAATATTCATAATACCTATGCCGCCTACCAGTAACGAAATACCTGCCACACACGACATGACAATATTAAAGATTTTTTGTGTTTGCTCTTGCTGCGCCAGCAGCGCTGCTGGGACGATTAAGCGGAAATCATCAATATCATTGTGGCGTTGTTGTAGTAAATGATTAAGGAGTCGTGCACTCACCGCGCTATTGGCACCTTCGGCGAGTTGTAAACGAAAGGAGCTCAGCTCCGCTTCCAGCGGGATACTACGAAAACGATTTTGTGCGGTTTGTAACGGCATAAACAACTGATTTTGCTCGCCGCCAAGCTTGATACCTTGAAATTCGTTTTGGCTGCTAAAAGGCTCTGCCAGCACACCAATCACTTGTAGCCAGACATGATTCACTTTGACGTATTGGCCCAAGGCATCGCCAGCGGGGAACAGGTCTGCGGCCATTTGCGAACCCAGCACGGCTACTTGCGCCGCATACAGATCCTCTTGTTCTGAGAAATTACGACCACTGGCGAAGGGTAAGCTACTTAAGGTCATATAACTGGGCAATACGCCAACCGCACTGCCTTCGCTTTTGCCGCTATGGCTGATAATGGCAAAGGTATCTAATTTTCGCTCTGCGCTAAAGCCGGTAATATCGGGTAAGGTACTTACCGCAGCTTGCAAATCGCTTTGGCTTAGCCCTAAAGAATGCTTACGCTGTTCTAATAAGGTTTTTTCATCAAAGCTTTTACTTTCGACAATAATATTGCGCAGTCCCATCGTTTCTATGGTTTTTAACGCCTCACGCTCGGCCCCTTCACCAATGTTTAACATGGCAATGACAGCACCTACCCCAAAAATCATCCCCAGTAAGGTTAAAAAAGTTCTAAGTTTATGTTGAGCCAGCTCAGCCAAGGTATCTTTTAGCATAGCGCTATGTTTCATCTTAAAGCTCCGGAGGCAATAAACTAATACGATCGCCGGCGGTTAAGCCAGCGCTAATTTCGGCATGTGTTAGGCTTTTAGCTCCTAGGGTAATGCGTTGACGCTGCAAACGTCCAGCTTGCCATTGCCAGACATACTGGCCTTGTTGGTCATTAAAAATTGCTTGTAGCGGGATAGCCAGCACATCGCTCACGCTATTCGCTATGATGGTTGCGCGTACTTTGGCACCGGGTAAAAAGAACGGCTGTTGCGCAGCGGGGGCAACGATGACCTCGATATAGCGTCTTGGATCGCGCCGCTCTCGTGACTGTGCGACTTGCCCGACACTCAGAATTCGCCCTTGCAAAACTTGCTCCGGATAAGCGGTTAACCGAAATTGCACCGCTTGCTCAACGGCTAAACCAACCGCCTCTTGTTCAATAATAAAGAGTTTGACATGTTGCAAACTTAAGTCGGGAATACTGCCCAGTTTCTCACCCGGAAAGACCATGCGGCCTACTTCGGGTTTTTCACCTCGCCAATTGGCATCGTATAGCAAGATACCTTGATGTGGCGCTCTGACCTCTAACGCAGCTAAGCCTGTTTCGGCTTGTTCTAGTAAGCCTTGTTGCTGGCCTTTTTGTAGCTTGAGTAAATCTAGCTCTCCCTGTGAGCGAGCAGAAAAACTTTGTTGTTGCCAATTAAGATAAGCTTTTTTCTCGCCTAAAAACTCTTTGTTTTGTAAAGAATCCAGAATTTCTAGGCGCGAGCGTATTTGCACATCATCAATGCTAAAGCGATCGGCAAAGGCGAACTCTTGCAGCACCAAGCGCTGATCTAGGCCAATATTATTGAGTTCAGCTTGCTGTTGGGTGCTTTTAAAAGTTTGATCTGCCTGTACTCCAGCCAGCGCATTGTTGGCCTCGCGGCGGGTGCGCTCAAGCTGCGTCGCGTCAAACCGAATCACCAAATCGCCCGGATTAACCGCGCTGTATTCTGGCATCAGTTCGGCAATAAAGCGGGGGCCACGGGTATTTTGTGGGGCATTGATACTAATAGCGTTTACCGCAAACAGCTCGCCTTCAGCCTGTATTTGGTGTGTCAGCGTACTGGGTTGGAGGGTAAGTAAAGCCGCTTGTTCTTCCGGTTGGCTACAAGCGCTAAGCCCGAAAGCACTGAGTATCACCACGAGTAAAAAACGCATTATTCTGCTCCCTGCGTTAAGCGGATCTGTAAACGGGCACTCATGCCTGGACGCATAATGGCTACATCTATCTCATCTAGTTTGATGCTGGCATCTACAACCCGGCTTAAGTTTTCTGCGCTTTTATTGCGGACGGCTGTGCCGAGATCCGTTAGCACACCGCTAAAGTTCCGCTCGGGATAGGCATCAAAAGTGATTTGTACCGGTAAGCCAGCGCGTAAATGCTTTAAATCAATTTCGTCAATTTCAGTTTTGACATACAGGGTTTCTAATTGACTGACTTCGGCAATCGGTTGACCAAATTGAATGGTGTCGCCGACTGATGACTTTTCACCGTTAAAATTAGGGACGTAAACCATAATGCCTGCATAGGGTGCACTTATTTTTAGCGAGGCAATTTCTCGTTGCAATTGCTCAACTTCGGCGGTAAGCCGGGCGATTTTCGAGGAAATAATTTGTTTTTCGGCTTCGCGTTGCTGCTGATGAAAGTCCAGCCGACTTTGTGCCAACTGATATTGATTTTTAGCAATGGTAAAGTCAATTTGCGCTTTGCGTCGATCATTTTCAGAACGGGAATGATCGACAATCTCGGCTTTGCGCTGTTCACGGTCGTGGTCGTTTTTCCGCTCTGCCAGTTGTAATTTCAGTTCTTCAAACCGCTGTTCGTCGGCGGTCAGTCGATTCGCTAATTCTTGTTGCGCACTACGTAATTCAATATTTTTATTGCGTAACTCGTCTTGTACGCTTTGGCTATCGAAAGCAATCACCGGCATGCCGGCTTGCAGTAAACTGCCTTCAGCGGCCATTTCTCGAATATTATATTGCCACATACGACCGACGCTCGGCGGCGAAACCGTAAAAAAGGTGGCGGCGGCTAATTGGCCCGTGGCGCGCACGTGAGGAGTTTGCGTAATGGTGGTTTGGCTTTCCGGCGCGGGACTGCAGCCAGCCAGCAGCATGAACGCTAAGGTGCTTAGATAACGATAGAAGATTTTTTGTACCATATTAACGTACCTCCAGTAACAGGCCCATACCTAACAGAGGTTGCGTTATAGGTAGGGTGCTGGTAGTAAACTGGGCTTTGTAATACAAAGCATTACCCCAAGCTTGGCGTTTTTCACCTTGGCCTGCTAGCAACTTTAGCGTCAGTGGAAAAGCGGTTTCCGGGGCAATATCAAAGCGTGCGGTAATGCTGCTCGCTTGTTTAAGACGACTGACATCAACTTCATGTATCCAAGCTTCTACATATAAGCCTTGCAGTTCTGTGACTTCGGCAATTTGCCAACCCGGCTGGGCGGTAACGCCGGCAAACAGCTTGGTACGATACCAAGGATGTAAGCTATAGCTTATGGCGCCATCACGCTCAGCATAGACACTCATCTTATTCAGATTTTGCTCAGCTTCTAGCAGTTCGGCGGCGGTTTTTTCAATTTGTAATTGTTGCTTTAGTAAGCTGGTTGCTTGTTCCTGCTTGGCCGTGGCTAAAGTCTCATGCGCCTTTTTTAACTCAGTAGTGGCGCGCTGTTGCAGCAACTGATTATTTTCATAATCATACAAACTTAAATTGTCTTTGGGCACCGCCGCATCAATATTGGCTTTTTCTAACAATAATTGGCGTCTTTCTAGCTCAAACTCCGCTTCCATCACTTGTAACGCATGTTGGCTTTCGAGTTGCTTTAGCTGTTCTTGGGTGCTGATTAACTGGTTTTTTAAGCGCTCGATATTGGCCTGGATCGTCCCAGCATCGAACACTGCAACTAAGTCACCGGCCTTTACCGCTTCTGCTTCGGGCTTTAGCCATTGCACTTGGATACGCCACGTATCACTCATCGGGGCCACAATATTTTGGCGATATTCCGAGACCAAACTGCCGGTTAATAACAGCGGCAATTCGGCTTGCCCCGGCTGACTTAAACTCAGCGCCAGTAATAGGCTTACTGTGAACATGCGCTATCCTCCAAAATTTGGCCATCGCGCATTTTAATGACCCGCTGCGCGTAGGCGGCAATCTCATCTTCGTGGGTGACCATCACGACGGTATTCCCCTTGCGGTGCAAGTCAGTCAGTAATTGCATAATCTCAATCGAGGTTTTGCTATCAAGGTTACCGGTCGGCTCGTCGGCAAAGATAACTTTCGGGTTGTTAATTAAGGCGCGGGCAATGGCAACGCGCTGGCGTTGTCCGCCTGACATTTCGGCTGGTTTATGGTGCATGCGATGCCCCAAGCCCACTTGCTGTAACAGTATTTCTGCACGCTGTAAGGCCTCGTCGGCAGGGGTAGCGGTATAGCGAAGAGGTAAGGCGACGTTTTCAGCGGCGGATAAACGTGGCAACAAATGGAAAGATTGAAAGATAAAGCCAATATGCTGATTGCGCATCGCGGATAGTTGTTCATCATCCAAGGTACTGACGCTGGCACCGGCTAATTGGTAGTCGCCACTACTGGGGGTATCCAGACAACCTAAGATATTCATCAAGGTTGACTTGCCGGAGCCGGAACTGCCCATAATGGCGACAAACTCGTTTTCGGCAATGGTCAGGCTGACATTGTGTAACGCCTTAACTTGGGTATCACCACTGCCGAAAAATCTGCAGAGCGCCTTGGCTGTGATCATGCTGCTGTCCTGTTGTAATTATTTTTTAACAACAGTGTGCCATGCGGCAAACACCCTAACCAGCTATCTTTATCGCGAAAATGTAAGCAGTTATTACCGCTTTTCGGTATCTAGTCTAAAGTATGCAGCACAAGCGCTCAGCGACACGAAGGCCGAAGCCTTCGCTTTGCTAAGACCTGACATACAGGGTCAATTATGCGGCAGTGGCGCAACGGTTTGGGTGATCTGCTGTACTAAGGCGTCGATTGTTGCTAGGTGTTGGCGTTTGATAATCAGATCGCGGCCCAGCGCAATAGCCTGCTTTTCACAGGCGGCACGTTGCGGCGCTAGCGTTATTTTGTCGAGATCCGCAACATGGGCTAAGCCAACGGTGCGTCGTATTAACTCACAACCGGCATAGCCAATCGCATCAGCAAATACCTGCTGTAAAAACCGTACTTGATAGCGCTCATTTTGCAGCGCAGGATCTTGCGTGGCGGTTTGCTGTAAATGGCCAAAGGTTTGCGCGAACTGCTGCCATAAGGTACGAATTTGCGACAGCAAATATTGCTGCTGGCTGGCGCCTTGGGAGGTATCGTTAAACAAGCCGGGGCTGGCCACATAGTTGAGTAATAAATTGCCAAACAGTGAGCCGACATCAAAACCGATAGGGCCATAAAAACCAAATTCGGCATCGATCACTTTGCAGTTTTCATCATTGATAAAAATGCTACCGCTGTGCACATCGCCATGCAGCAAAGCTTGCGGCTTAGATAAAAAGTCGGCCTTTAACGCGGCCACTTCGGCTTTTAATTCCTCATCTTGCCAGAGGGCGCGGGCGCTATCCTGAATCAGGCTATGGATATTATTGCGCTCGTGGTTGCAATAGGGATCGGTAAAAAACAAATCTTCGGTAATGAGACATAGATCTGGGTTGATAAATTGCGCCACAGCAGCTTTTTTAGCGGGGCCGGTCAGTACAAAGTCGCTGGTATAAAACAGCGTATTGGCTAGATAGTGCGCTAGCTGCGGCGCAAGATGCGCGAACTGTTTACCTTTGATTAGGGCGGTGCGCAGTATTTCGTATTGCTTTAAATCTTCCATTAAAATCGCCGACAGTTCACGGTCAAAATACAATACTTCTACCGTATGCTCCGGGCAAAAGCGCGCATGCAGTTGCAATACTTCCGCTTCAATGCGAGCACGATCGGTACTGAGTGGCCAGCTTTCACCAACACAACGGGCATAGGGCAGTGCTTGCTTAACGATAAGTGAGGTACCTTTATCATTTACTACTCTAAACACCAAGTTTAGGTTGCCATCACCAAACTCAGCCGCGCTGAGTTTGCTATGTTCACCAAACAGCTCGCTATGCTCATCAGCAAAGCGCATGGCCTGTTCAGGAGTAAAGATATGATAAGTCGTCATCTGCAAAAGCCTCTGTTACTTGTATCGGAAAACGAAAGCTTGCATAATCGCAAAACTTCTAGACGTCTGCAACGCTAAATGGATATATGTTATGAAAAACTTGCTAGCACTTAGCCTAAAAACCGTACAGGGCGAGCTGTATGTATTAGATCAAACCCTGTTACCGCATCAGCAAAACTGGCTGCATTGCACCACTGTAACGCAAATGGTGACCTTGATTCAGCGCTTACAGCTGCGTGGTGCGCCAGCCATTGGTATTGGTGCCAGCTTATTATTGGCTTATCGGGCGACGCAAGGTGATAGTCGCGAGCAGCTGCTGCAGGCGGCTGAAATACTGCGTGCCGCCAGGCCTACTGCAGTAAATTTAATGAATAACCTCGATGCGATGCTTCAGGCCCTGCAGCAAGCCGATTATGTCGATGCCGCAGTAGCTTGCGCTGAAGCCTTGTTTGCCGAAGATGTGGCGCTGTGCCAAAGCATGGCCGAG
>CAZNXI010000030.1:1667-24021 GCA_964577005.1 uncultured Rheinheimera sp. | reverse complement strand
CTGATGAACAGGACCTTATCAATGATTTTCTGGCAGATGAACTAATTTCAGATTTTTCCCCTCAGCGGAAAGACGAACTAATGCAACTCGCTGCCAATAATATCGAACAAGACAAAAAAATCAGTGTGCGGATTTCGGTACGTGATTTGGAGGTTATCCAGCGACGAGCCCTAGAGCAAGGACTACCTTATCAATCGTTGGTAAGTAGCATTCTGCATAAATATGTCTCTGGCGCTTTTAAAGAGGTAGATCGCTGAACCCCTGCTCTGAAATCTTCTATCAAGGGGTCAATCAACAGGGGCTGCGTCAGAGTCAGATAACGAATCAAGGGGTCAGAGTTGTTGATCGCTGCTCCCCTGCTCTGAAACCCTCGGTGTCAGATACCAAACAACAAGCCCGCCTAGTGCGGGCTTGTTTTTTCTGGCGCGTTAAATTGGCTAACCTTAGCGCTTATGCGGTTTGTTTTTGCTGGCTGAGTAGCGCTAGCAATCGCGAGGTAGGCTGGGCCTGATAGCAATATTATTTCGAGTTGAGGACTCTTTTATGCAGGGTTATTGAGATAAAGAGTATAAAGAATATCAGCCAGTTCTTTTTCGTTGATCTCATCCAGTACTACGGCAACCATAACATCAGCCAACGTATCATTATCAGTCTGAATTTCATAATCGTTCAGTGATAAATACTCTAATGCTACGGCCAATGCTGTTCGTTTTTTAGCATCAGGCATAGCATGAGCAATGGCAATAGACTTTGCGTATTTAGCAGCAATTTCAAACACATCATCGAGTTACTCATAAAGAATGACATTATCGATGCGCCCTAACGCACCACGGAGCTTGTTTAGATCAATGCTCCCCCTCATGCCTGGTTCCCGGCTTAATATATGAGCGTTTATTTCAACAACACGCTCGAATGGGAACAGCATAAGAACCATTACATATCAGCCAATTTTTTAAATGTTTTAGCGTGGGTTCGAAGTACCAACTTCGTTTCAGAAAGAACAATCTGCTGTCCTTCCAAACCGGTTAAATCTAGCTGTTTTTTAGGCTTAATTTTGGGGCGTTGTACCAATTTCAGACCCAGCTGTTGTATTTTAGGGTTCATCGTTATTTCCTGAACTTAGCTCTGAGTTTTTTCTCTATCTTTAGATGTTTAAGTTTATATTATCGAGGGAATGAGCGCCAGTAACCTTCTGCGTCTGATTCCGAACTAACAAGCCCGCCTCCGTGCGGGTTTGTTTTTTCTGGCGCGTTAAATTGGCTAACCTTAACGCTTATGCGGTTTGTTAATAACTATCAGGCATAGTATGAGTAAGCGCGGCGACTGAGGCAGCATATCGATCAAAGGGTCAGAGTTAACTACCGCATAAAAGTTAAACAAACTAGCATCGCCTCTCGCGGTTTGTTTTTGTTGGCTGAGTGCAACATTTTGGTGTGTATGTTTACTAAACAACTACAAGTGAGGATATTGCTATGGTAACCAACTGCCAGAGCGGCATGTTTAATGGCGCGTCAGCTGTTTGTCGTCAATATAGCGTAATGCAACCTTTACCAGCTCAAGCAGAATAGTGGTATAACGAAGAATTTCGAGTTGCAGGTTTTTCAAATCTTCCACAACATACTCATGGACGATTTCATTTCTGATATCTTTCAGTGTTCTGGCTGTGTGACTATCTTCAAGCAAGCCTTTTTTAACTGCACGATTAATGGTATCGATTAAGCTGCCCGCTTCCAGCAATTCAGCCACATCTATAGCGCGATAAACTTTATTAATTAAAATATCCACCACTCTAGCAAAACGGCTGCTGAGGTTTTCTAAGGCATCATACTGCTCAGCGGTGAGTGGCTTACTGACATCAATAGGCTTGCACTGCTCAAAGGAGCGTTGCAGCCATTTACTGGCATCTTGTAGTTGCGATACACATAGTGCTAAATGCGAAGCCGAGCTTAATCTGCTCACAATGTTAATTCCTCAGCAGTTGGCTTAATTAACTGCACAAAAGGTTCTGACCCATCGTCACTGGTAATGATATCAATTTTTTGCTCTCCGAGTTGCTCCACTATTCGCCAACGTGCGGCACGCCGTTTTTGCTTATTATAGTCTTTTGCTAACACCAGTAAGTCGATATCTCCCCCTCTAGCATTATTGTCTGTTCTTGAGCCAAATAAAAATACTTTAGCGTTAGCATCCTCAGCAGTGATTGCTTTAAAAATCACTGATTTTTCATAATCAGACAAACGCATCTAGTTGCTCCTTACTGTGTTGCCAGCATTTTCAGTAGACCATAACAAACAATGTCATTTATTTACATAGTAGTATAAGCGAAAAATCTTTGGGTTCAGATAGATCAAGGCTCGACAGATCAAGGGGTCAGATCAAGGGGTCAGAGTTGTTGATCGCTAAACCCCTGATCTAAAACCTTCAGGGTCAGTTACCGAACAACTGCCAACAAGGAAAAACTAAGGATGGATAAGCTGACCAACTCGACTGATGTGCTCGAGCAATGCTGGGTTCTGAATATCGGACAGTAATTGTATATCTACTTGATACGGCAAATCACTCTCATCAAATGCCAGCCTTAACTCTGCCAAACTATGCCTATCGAGCGATTTCCCCGTTACCGCCAGATCAATATCACTGCGTTCGTGCATAGTGCCTTTAGCACGGGAGCCAAAAATAATTGCCGACTCAATTGACGGGAACTGCTTTAAAATCCCCAACAATTCAGCATACTGTCGCTGCGACAAACCAAACTGCTGCTTCATTCCTGACCCTGAACGATTTCTTCTAATAGCCCAAGATGCCACTCTGTTAACATTGGCAAATAGTCGCTGGCAATGGCTTGCAATACCAGTTCAAACTTAGCGCTGTCATAGGTGTGGTTCATTAAGTTACGATCTCCTATCATTCGCAGCAATACCTCCGCATCGGCGATGTATTTAGCCTGATAGGCCAGCCTAACAACGGCTCGCGGTGAAATCTGGTCGATAACCAGGCCATCATGCTCCATTTTATCTTTCAGTACTTTCCACGCCAGCTCAAAGGTAAATTCAAAACGCTGAATAATCCCTTCTTTCTCCAGCTGATTTAGTTGCTTCAGATCCTGATCCATTGCCTCGCGCAATAAAGCAAAGGCGCGCTGAAAGTTTTGAAAACGTTGCTGCCAGCGGATATCCTGCATCGTTATTCCTCGTTCAAGTATTATTGGCGGAGTATAGCTGAAACCTTCGGGGTCAGAGTCAACTACCGAATAAAAGTTAAACAAGCTAGCATCGCCCCTCGCGGTTTGTTTTTGCTGGCTGAGTAGCGCTGGCAATCGCGAGGTAGGCTGGGCCTGATGATATTATTTCAAATCATGATCAATGTTATTCCGGATTACTTAAATACAGCTAATAGAGCATATTGAAGAGCTACGCTTGAAGTGCAACACTTTGGTGTGTATATTTACTACACAACAAAAAGTGAGGATATTGCTATGGTAAGCAACAGTCAGGTAACCAGCTACAAAAAACGCACCAACCTCTCCATTGATAATCAATTATTGTTCGATGCCAAGCTACTGGGTATTAATCTATCGCAAGCTGCTGAAGCCGGACTTGCACAAGCCGTTAAACTGCAAAAACAGCAGCGTTGGCTTGAAGAAAATAACCAAGCAATTGAAAGCTCTAATGATTTTGTTACGCATCATGGCTTACCGCTTGCAAAGTACCGGCATTTTTAATGGCCCGCTTCGATGTCTATCTAACCAGTAGTAGCGGCTACCTTCTGGATGTGCAAACAGATCTATTGGCTGGTCTGAACACCCGTGTAGTTGTGCCGCTACTTCCTCTAGACAATGCCCCTAAAGCGGCTAAACGCTTAAACCCTATTTTTGACATTAACAATCATGCTTATCTGATGGCAACGCAGTTTATGGCAGCGATACCAGAGGCCGAATTGAAGCAGAAAGTTTGCAGTCTAATTGACCACCAACAAGAAGTATCTGAAGCTCTGGATATGCTATTTTTTGGCTTTTAAACCTGCAGTGCCAGATACCGAGCACGTTCAATATAGCAGCAGCCCTTTTAACTGCAACTTCCCGCACTTTTCTGCTTTTTAGAAACATCTCCTTGCATAATGCTTTATTATTACGCATAGTAGAAAATTATAATATTTAGCACAAGGATGGCCTATGGCGGACGTTTCGCAGCTTTTTTATGAAGAAGTTCCTACGGTAAGTGGTAATAACAAAGAGTGGCTAAACCATATTAAAATTGGGCAGCGCTTTGACTTGGAGTTTTTAAGCCAGCGCAAATACCGTGGTTTTTGTGAGTTGCTAGGCTATAAAGCCGGCAAGTATGTGTTTTTTCGGCTGGAAGATGAAGCCATTCCCGAGGCTTTTTTAGTGGCAGGTTTGCCCTTGGTATGTCGGTTTTTAGTGGAAGACTCGCTAGGTGAGTGTTTTGCCTTTCGCAGTGAGCTGCTGCATTTTATGCGCTTTCCCGATAAGATTATTATGATTGCTTTTCCGCAAACCGTGCAACGTCGTGCGCTACGCAATGAAAAGCGCGCCAGCACTTTTATTCCGGCTAAATTACAACTGCATTTTGAGAAAGCCACCCAAGCGGTGGTAGTGCCAGGACAGATTATCGATTTATCAAAAAATGGCTGCCGTTTTTTATTTAATACTCAATATAAGCCAGAGCAAATTCGCTTAGCCGAGGTGGTTATTCAGCTGGCTAATCCCGATACGGCAGTCGATATGCTGCTAAGTGGCACCATTCGCAATGCGCGACTAGATGAGTTTGGGCTAACAGCGGGTATTCAATTTAATGCTGAACAAATTGCCTTGGTAAAGGCCTTAGCCTTACAAGCGAAAAATAAAAATACCGCCAAAAATTGATTAAAATAAATACAGCTCGCGCAGCGCTATTTTAGCGCTAATGTATTAGTATTAGAGACATGATCGAAAAGCCTCCACACCTCAATACTGGGTCGCACATTATTCAAATGTTTGATCCGCTACAAGCTGACTGGAATCAACGTCCAGCGGATAGAGCGGCTTTTTCTGCTGAAACGGCTTTTTTTCAAGCGAAAGATTTGCAAAGCCTCAATGCCACTTTTGATAGTTTTTCTAAAGTGGTTGGTGTGACCATCGCCTTAATCGATCTCAATGGCAAGGTGCTCGCCTCTTCACGCTGGCAACGCGCCTGTATGCACTTTCACCGTGTCGCGCCCGATACCCAACAACGCTGTTATGAAAGCGATTTAGATCTGTCGCAGCAAATGCTGGCGGGTAAAGACTATGCGCTATATCGCTGTAAAAATGGCTTAACCGATTGCGTAGCGCCCTTAGTGGTGGATAACGAACATATTGCCAACTTATTTATTGGCCAATTTTTATTGAGTGAGCCCGATAAGGCCTTTTTTTTAGCCCAAGCACAGCAAAGTGGTTTCGATAGCACTGACTATTTGCAGGCCATTTCTGAGCTCCCCATTATTAACGAAAGCACGCTACCGCCATTGCTTGAACTGATTAGTGCCATGGCAAATCACATTGCTAGGTTATGTAAAGCCAATAACAAAAATCAACGCATCATCCTTGGAGTGGCCCAGCAGGTTAAAGAGCGTACGCAAGAACTACAAATGCAAAATGATATTTTAAGCATGATTAGCCGAGATGCGCCGTTGAGTAGTATTTTGCAAGCATTGGCCCTGTTATTGGAAGCCGAGCATGCTGAGGTACTATGCTCTATTTTATTACTTAATGCCGATACCAAGACTTTGCATTTTGGTGCCGCCCCCTCGTTACCCGCAGCTTATAATGAGGCCTTAGACGGCGTAGCGATTGGCCCAACAGTGGGATCGTGCGGGGTAGCCGCTTTTACCGGTGAAATAAGTTATGCCGAGGATATTTTCAGCCACCCTAACTGGCAACCTTTTATAGACTTAGCCAAACTAGCAGGCGTTCGCGCCTGTTGGTCAAAACCCATTATAAATTCGCATGGTGAGGTGTTAGGAACTTTTGCCCTTTATCATCGCGAGCCGAAAATCCCAGCCGATACGTTATTGCAAAAAGTAGAGGTGTATAGCCATTTGGCTGAAGTGGCCATTAGCCGGCACTTGGCTACCAATAAAATTCGCCATTTGGCGTTATTTGATAGACTAACCAATTTACCCAACCGTACCTACCTGTATGAACGACTGGAACAAGCGATGGCCTATAGCCAGCGCAATAAGCAGTATTGTGCGCTGTTATTTATTGATTTAAATAATTTTAAACCGGTTAATGATCGTTATGGGCACTCGGTGGGTGATGCGGTACTTATTGAAACTGCAAAACGCTTACTCGGTCAGGTACGGCAAACCGACACTGTAGCCCGCTTTGGCGGTGATGAATTTATTGTGTTACTCACCGATTTAAACTCGCAACCTGAGCTTGCCGAGCAACAAGCACAGCTACTGAAAACAAAGCTGCAGCAGGTTTTAGAGCAGCCCTATCAGCTTCCGCATACCGCAACGGAGCATCAGGGCAGTGCCAGCATTGGTCTGGTCATATTTCAAGGGCAGCAGCTTTCTATCGATGCGTTATTACAAGCAGCCGATACTGCCATGTATCAAGAAAAGAACTTACGTTAACCTTGTGCCAAACGAAGTTCGAACTCGCCAATAAACTGTTCGTTTTCACCCAAATTGCTATGACAATCCGGCTGCATACTTGTATGCGTAATTATTTTTTCACAAAAAACCCTGTTTAGTTATTAACCACTCTTGACGATTTCCAAATTTAGAGGTAAAACGATTAAGATAATTTTAAAATGATAGGGTAACGCGAACGCGCAACCAAGGTTATTTTTAAAAAGGCTTACCAATTTTGGAATTCCCTGCTCGAAAATCCAACAAAATAAGCAAAGCCTGCTAGTATAATTAACAGAATGCTGCAAAAGCACACTTGATAAAGAAAATATGCTATGAACGTTTTTCGCAAAGAATCTGAATCGATTCAGATTTAGAAAAAGCAGTCTTAAACACAGTATCATAAAAATCATTTTTTCAAGATCGACAAGGGAGACACCAGATGAAAACAACACCAAACCGCCGTTCTTATTTGGCGCTGGCTATTGGTTTAGCCTTAAGTGCTAATGCCGTGCAGGCGCAGCAAGACACTACCGAAACAGAAACCGCAACCACAGAACAAGCCGCCGAGCCAACTGGCCTTGGCTTTGAACGTATTTTAGTCACAGGTGCTGTATCCCGTAATCAAACGGTTATGCAGTCCAGTGTTTCAGTCAGTACCTTGACCTTTGATGATATTGACGCCAGTGCCCCCAGAACCACAGCAGAAGTTTTCCGTATGCTACCTGGTGTGCGCAGTGAATCGACCGGCGGTGAAGGTAACGCTAACATTGCCGTTCGTGGCTTACCCGTTGCCGCAGGCGGCGCTAAATTTTTAACCTTGCAAGAAGATGGTTTACCAGTATTACAGTTTGGCGATATTGCCTTTGGTAATGCGGATATTTTTGTACGTGCCGATGCTACCCTCTCACGGTTAGATGTGATCCGCGGTGGCTCAGCCAGTACCTTAGCCAGTAACTCACCTGGTGGTGTTATTAACTTTATCAGCAAAACCGGTGTGGAAAATGGGGGAAGTATCGCCATGACCACCGGTTTAAACTACGATCAATTCCGCACCGATTTTGAATACGGCGGCGATATTAATGCCGATACCCGCTTCCACTTTGGTGGCTTTGTACGTCAAGGCGAAGGCATTCGTGATCCCGGTTATCAAGGTGAGCGCGGCTATCAGTTTAAAGCCAATATCACGAAAGAATTTGATACCGGCTATGTACGTCTTTACGCCAAACACTTAAATGACCGCGTCGCCAGCTATATGCCAATGCCGATGCTTGCCGATGGCAGCTCAGTGGCGGGGTATGACTCACAAAAAGATACACTGCAATCGGTGTATTTAACCGAAACGGTTCGCCTTAATGGCGCGAACCAAATTTCGCGCGGTGATGTACGCAACGGCATGAACCCAGAAGTTAATAGTATTGGCGTAGACGACAACTGGACGCTGGATAACCGCTTCCGCATTAGCAGTGTTAGCGGCAATTTTATTACGCTATTCCCCGCCGAAGTCGATAACAGCCAAAGTATTGCCAACAGTATTGCTGGACCCGGTGCTATTGTGCGTTACGCGGTAGGGCCGCAAGCGGGTGAGCGTTACAGTGCTTCGGCGAATGCCATGCGTATTCATACCTTTGACGTTGAAATCAACGATTTCGGTTCAATGGTTAACGACTTAAAACTTAGCCGTAGTTTTGGCGATTTTAATGTCAGCTTGGGTTACTACCTGGCCGATCAATCTATTGATATGTCATGGCTGTGGAACTCGTATTTTATGGCCTTAAAAGGCGATAATGCTGAATTGTTAGATGTCACTGCCGCGAATGGCACGGCGTTTTCTGAGCAGGGTTTATTAGCTTACGGTGTGCCGTTCTGGGGCAATTGCTGTCAACGGAATTACAATACCGATTTCAGCATCAAAGCACCTTATGCATCTGCTAGCTGGGGTGTGGGTGATTGGTCGTTTGAAGCCAGTGTGCGACGAGATATGGGTAAAGCCACTGGAAGTTATGCTGGTGCCGTGCAAAGTAGCCGCGACATGAATGGCGATGGTGTTATTAGCCAAGTTGAACAAAGTGTTTCCGGTATCGATTTAGCTAACCCGCAGCTAGTGAATTATGGCTGGAACTATAATTCTTATTCAGTGGGTGCTAACTACCAATACAGCCGTGATTGGGCGGTATTTGGTCGCGTCAGCAAAGGTGGCCGTGCCAATGCCGACCGCTTATTGTTTGGTAGAGTGAATGCCGATGGCTCAGTCGCTCCGCAAGATGCGATAGATCAGGTAACACAGTACGAGTTTGGTAGTAAGAGCCGCCACGGTAATTTAAACCTGTTCGCTACAGTGTTTTTTGCTGAAACTGATGAGCAAAACTTTGAAGCCACAACCCAGCAGTTTTTTGACCGCGTGTATGAAGCTAAGGGTATTGAGTTAGAGAGTAGCTATCGGATTGGGGATTTTGATTTCCGTGGCTCTGTGACATGGACAGATGCAGAGATCAGCCAGGATGTGCTTAATCCAGATGTAGTGGGCAATACACCACGTCGTCAGGCCGATTTTATCTATAACTTGCTAGCACGTTATACCATGGATAAAGCACAAGTAGGTATAACCTTAGTGGGTACCTCTGCTGCCTATGCACAGGATAATAACGATCTGAGATTTGATGGCTATACCCAAGTTAATGCCTTTGCTAACTATGAGCTGGCACAAAACTTAACGATTTCAGTAAATGTCAATAATCTGTTTGATACGATTGGCATTACCGAAGCTGAACAAGGTAGTGTGCCAGCAAATGGCATTATTACAGCCAGAACCATTAATGGCCGCACCGCTTCGTTAGGTCTACGCTATCAATTCTAAAGTGAGTTGTCAGCTTTTCTAACTGGCATTGTGAAACAAGATATGTAAAGCTGCATTAAGGTGCAGCTTTTTCGTTTTAGAACAGCGTATCTGTGTCGTTAGATAAAGTCTATAAAGCAGTTTGAGGATAATGAAGTATGGCAAAAATCACCTTGAAATCTCTGGCTAAGCACCTAGGGGTGTCCGTTGCAACGGTTTCAAATGCCTTTAATCGTCCTGATCAATTATCTGTCGACTTAAGACGGCATATCCTAGCGGAAAGTGAAAAGTTAGGTTTTAGTGGCCCGAATGCGCAAGCCCGCAGTTTGCGTACCGGCCGCTCGGACATGATTGCGATCTTATTATCCGATACCTTGGAATATTCGGTTAGCGATCCGGTGGCCAATCAGCTTATCAAAGGCATCGCCGAAGTATTACAAGCGCATGGTAAAGATATGTTGCTGTTATCTGGCGCCAAGGCGGTGCACAGTACTGCCGAAGCCCTGCCCGATGGGTTTATTATTTATGGTAGCCCCATGAACCATGAGCAATTAGATCGCGTGCGCCAAAGCGGGAAACCCATGCTCAGTGTCGATTGTAATTTGCCCGGTATGGGCTCGGTTAACATTGATAATTCTCGCTATGCATTTGATATTGCTCACTACGCTATGCAAAAACACGCCGGCCAGGTTGCCGTATTAGGGCTGCGCTTAATTGATTCAGACCGAGTATGTCGCATGCAACCTTCCGAGCTGTATGATCAGGATGAAGCCATTTCACGGCGTCGTCTCGATGGTTATCTGGCTGCAGCCGCTGAGTTAAAACGCGCGTTGCCAGCCGATCAAGTTTGGCATATTCCAGTGAATACGCACTACTTTGCTGAAATCGCCGCCCGCGAAGCCCTGACGCAACAACAACGCCCACAAATACTGTTATGTATGAGTGATCGCATTGCACTTGGTGCGATGAGCGTGGCCAGACAGCTTGGCTTACGTATTCCTGAAGATATCTGTATTGTCGGCTTCGATGGAATAGAAGAGGCAGAACGTGCCTTCCCCACCCTGACCACCGTAGCGCAACACAGTGATGAAAAAGGCCGCACGGCGGCACGGTTATTGTTAAGTGGTGAACATCAGCAAAACGTTATGCTGGAGTGTGAATTACGGCTAAGAGCGAGTTGTTAACAGAGTGCGCTTAATCAAAAATCTCATTACGGCTATAGCTGTTGTGCTTTAGCCCCGCAAGGTTTTATCTTAGGCAAGCCTTTTTGCAGACAGTGCGCATGAAATAGCTCTGTTTGATCTTGCATCTTAATCGTTTTAGATGTAATTTTATGCTTAATATCTAAGCAATACCGGCTTACTGCCTACGCCTTCTTCACTGCGTAGCAATAGCACGGAAAACGATGCTCACTGCAGCACTGTTAACAACAGTGCTGGTATAAAGAGCACAATAACAAGTCAGCATAACAACACGCTGATAATGACAGGGTAGAAAAATGCAAAAAACACAACCGCTCAACGCTGAAGTGGTAACTAACCACACGTATACTCAGGTAAAGTGGATGACTTGCCTGATGTTCTTTGTTTTTGCTATGACCACGGATGCGGTTGGGGTAATTATCCCTGAAGTGGTGAAACAATTTAATTTATCGCTTACCCAAGCGGCGGCTTTCCATTATGTGCCAATGATTTTTATCGGTTTATCTGGGCTATTTTTAGGTCAATTGGCGGATCGCTTAGGCCGTAAGAAAATTATTTTGCTGGGCCTGCTTATTTATACCCTAGCCTGTGTCGCCTTTGCGGTTGGGCAAAGTTTTATGTTTTATCAGTTATTACTGGGTCTGTGTGGGATAAGCATTGGTTTATTTAAAACTGGCGCCTTGGCGCTGATTGGCGATGTTAGTAATGACGCGAAAAGCCACACCAGCTTAATGAATCGGGTAGAAGGTTTCTTTGGGCTAGGTGCGATTGCCGGCCCCGCCTTAGTCGCTATTTTGATCAGTCAAGATATGGCTTGGGAACAATTATATCTGCTGGCCGGCTTAATTTGTGCGGTGTTATTAGTGATTGCGTGGCGCATGGATTATCCCGCTTACACGCCACAACAGCAAAGCAGTATTTGGGATTCACTGGTACTGGTGAAAAACCCTTATGCGCTTGGTTTCTCGTTGGCGATTGCCTGCTATGTAGCAACGGAAGTGGCGGTTTTTGTTTGGTTACCCACCTTGTTACAGCAATACGAAGGGCAATGGACGTTACTGGCTACCCACGCCATTACGGTATTTTTTATCTTACGTGCTGTAGGGCGTTTTTTAGCCGAATGGCTATTGAGCCGATTCAGCTGGACCATTCTATTAGCTTGGTTTAGCACCGCTATCGCTATTTGTTTCGCCCTGAGTATGTTCAAAGGTGTCGAATGGGCCTTATGGTTAATGCCCTTGTCAGGTTTATTTATGTCGATGATGTACCCTACGCTGAATTCTAAAGGCATTAGCTGTTTCCCTCGCCAACAACATGGCGCCGCGGCAGGCCTTATTCTCGCTTTCACCGCGTTAGCTGCAGCACTTGGCCCCCTGTTTATGGGCATTATCGGCGATATGTTTGGCAATGTGCGCTATGGCTTTTATCTGGCGACCGGTTTTGCGTTGTTAATGGCAGCCGGTATGTGGTGGAACCATTTTGCCAATCCGGCAGAAGCACAGTTACAGCGTTACACACATTAATTCTCCCCCCTCTTGGTTTAACTCTCTCGAGTTATACTATTCGCCCCGCGCTGCGGGGCTTTTTTATGGTAAATTAGTCAGCCGCTATCAAGCTAGATTTTAACTGTGTAGAAACGGACATGAACATGCACCCATTTATCAAATCCTGCAGCTTACTGCTAGCCATTATGGTATTACCCGCTTGCGATGCCTTTAAAGGCCCCACCGAAGCAGAGCAAATTGAGCGCACTATCCGCCAAGAAGTAAACGCCAATAAACGCGGTTTAGCCGCGCTGATGCAAGTGGCCGCAACCACGCCTTATGATGGTTTTGCATGGCGCCGTGGTGAGCCGCTGCAAATTCGACAACGGACTGACCAAGGGATGATACTGCTGGAAGACGCGACAGTCCCTGAGATTATAAGTACGGCGGTCGAATTTAATGTGCCCAGTTTTAGTATTGTGCGCTATCAGCAAGGTTGGCTGGTGGTGTTTCGTTATTATCTCACCGAGCATTGCCAAGCTGTGTATGCCTATGCCTATCACGGTGTGTTGCCTGAGACACCGCAGTGCAGCGCGGATCTGTTTGCCGAGCAAGCCAATGGCCAGTGCCAAACACCGATCAATGCCGAGTGGCAGGTTTTTAAAGAGTGGTTTTTTGCGCAATCCTTAGCGGATGAGGGCAATCCAGTTTGCCAAGAAAAGGCGGCTGCAGGCTGGCAAGCGGTTGCCAAGCAGCCTTAAAATTACTGCTCACAATACTGTTACGCTGACAGACACGATACCGTGCTGTCGGCGCATGCCTTAACGCCAGCTTAGCTGGCTGGCGTTAACCAAAGCACCTGATAAGGTTGCAACATTAAGTTTGGTGCCTGATAAGCAGTAGTAGTGAGCGCGTCTTGCCATTGGCTGCTAGGCAAAGAGCTAAAGGCCTGAGCAAATTCACTAAAGTTAACCACACATAACACGCTTTGCTGGTCGAGCTGGCGACGATAAGCAAATAAATGCGGATTACCGGTTTGCAGAATTTCCGTACTGCCACTGCCTAGCGCGGCTAAACGGCTGCGCACCGCAATCAGCTGCTGTAACTGACTGTAAATTTTGCCAGACAAACTGTTTTTATCGCTTGCGCTCTCAAGCTGCGCTGCCGTTACCTTCACCCGATTGACCCAACGGCTATCGTCTTTCTTGGCAGGATCTTGCTGATAATTATAGTCATTAAGTAAACCTAACTCGTCGCCCATATACAGCAACGGCAAGCCACCAATACTTAAAATCACGCTATTGAGCAAATAAATGCGGGCCAGTGCATTAACCAAGTATTGGGGATTATCTTGTTGTAAGGCTTGCTCTACTCCCGTCAGCGATGCCAGCATACCGGCTACGCGGCAATCGCCCGTAACCGGATTTTGCTGAAAAGGCACGCCAGTCGCGAAACTACCCGCAAACTGGCCAGTGTAGAATTGGTTTAAAAACTGCCGGTGATGATCTGGGTTAATCCCCAATTGCCAGGCCACATTGTCATCAAAAGTCCAACCAATATCATCGTGACAACGAATATAGTTTACCCAGCTGCAGTGCGGATCTATGGCAAAGCGTCGTTGCAAGGATTCGGTTAACAACCGTGTTTTTCGGGTCGCGAGGCTATTCCACAATAACGCCATTAACAGCGGGTTGTAAGATAGCTGGCATTCTTCTGCCGCGATATATTTCACCACTTCGTCAGGATGAACAATGGCCTCCGATTTAAACTGTAAGGCGGGTGCGGCAATACGCGCCACTGCATTAAAAGCTTGAATCAGCGTATGGGCTTTGGCTAAATTTTCGCAGTTAGTGCCCGCCTCTTTCCAAACAAAGGCTAAGGCATCTAAACGCAGCACGGCCGCACCTTGGTTGGCCAAAAACAGCATTTCTTCAGCCATGGCATTAAAGACTTCAGGGTTGGCGTAATTGAGATCCCACTGGAAACTGTTAAAGGTGGTCCACACCCAACGCCCTACTGCAGGTTCAAAGGTAAAACAACCACGGCGAATTTCGGGGAAGATTTCGCGTAGCCAAGGCGCATATTGCTCGCGCTCTTGCTCGTCAAAAAAGAAATAATAATCTTGATATTGTGGATCACCTGCTTTGGCTTTCAGCGCCCAGCGATGCTCATCAGAGGTATGATTAAACACAAAATCTAATACTGGCCGGATCCCTTCAGCATGAAGTGTTGCCATCAATTCAGACAATTGGCTCATGCTGCCCAAATGCGGCATGGTTTTGCGGTAATCAGATACCGCATAGCCACCATCACTGTTGGGTTCAGGTGCCTTAAACAACGGCATTAAATGCAAATAATTAATGCCGGTTTGTTTTAAGTACGGAATACGTGCTGCTAAGCCGGCAAAATCATCAGCAAATAAATCGACATAGCAAGCTGAACCTAAGGCCGTTGCTGATTTATGCCATTGCTGGGGGGTATCGTCTTCTGCTAATAGATAATCTGGCCGCTGTGCCACGGCCTTGGCCAAGGTTTTTAACAGCTGCTCTAAATGGTAGTAACAGTCGTAGCGCTCTGCGTAAAGCTCAAGATAAAGCGGCAACAACTGGGGTAAACACTGTTGCAGCCGCTGTTCTAAAATAGGCCAACGACTTTTGGCACTCGCTTTAAGCGCTGAACTATATCGTTTAAGTAAAATCTCGCACTCAGCCTGAAGTGCTAGCGGATTTTGTAGAAGTTCGCGGGATGTTTTTTTCATCATAACCTGCTTAATGAAGCTAACCTTGTCAGGCTTATATTTGCCTTATTTCAGCAATTTTTCAAGTAAAAGCTAAAAAATAATCAATTTAACCGGCAAACGACTTTACTCTAGCAAAGCCTTCAGCTAATTTACTCTTAAACATTTAAGCTGCGATATAAGTATGGTGACTGCATAAGCCGCCTGATATGCCGCAGTAAGGCGAGTTTTAATCAGGTTAAAAGCAGGCTTTTTATGACAATTCCAGTATGCTGTTTTGGTGAAGTGTTGATTGATTTTTTACAAGATCCGCAGCAACCGGCGCAATTTCGGCGTTTTGCCGGTGGCGCGCCAGCGAATGTTGCTGTGGCAATTGCCAAGTTAGGCGGCCATAGTCGTTTTGTCGGTATGCTCGGCAAGGATATGTTCGGCGATTTTTTACAAACCGAACTGGAGCACTATGGTGTGGATTGCAGTGCTACCGCGCGAACCAGTGCTGCCAAAACAGCGCTGGCCTTTGTGGCTTTAAATAGCGAAGGTGATCGCAGTTTTTCATTTTATCGGCCACCGGCGGCTGATTTAATGTTTACTACCGCACACTTACCTGCAGATTTTTGGCGTCAAACTGCGATATTACATCTTTGTTCTAACAGTTTGACTGATGCCGCTATCGCGGAAACCAGCTTTGCGCTGGTAAAAGAAGCCAAAGCGCGCGGCTGGTTAATCTCGGTTGATGCCAATTTGCGCCATAATTTATGGGCAGAAGGACAGGCAGACCGGCATTTAGTGCAGCGTTTGCTAGCACTGGCGGATCTGGTCAAACTGAGTGACGACGAACTCAGCTATTTGGCAGCAGGCCAATCTGCGACGACATGGTTAAAACAGTTACAACTGTCTGCCAGCTGGATTGTGATTACCGCAGGCAGCAAAGCGGTCACCAGTTACATTGCGGGTGAGAGCATGGAAGTGCCAGTGTCGCCGGTGAAAGTGGTGGATACCACTGCCGCGGGTGATGCTTTTGTTGGTGCTTGGCTGTATCAGTTAAGTCAGCTGTTAGTGCATAGCCCACTTTCCAATATTCTCGAAAGCCGTGGTCTACAGCAGCAAATTATTAATAAAGCCATTCATGCTGGGTCTTTAACCTGCCAACACTTTGGCGCCTTTACTGCACTTCCAACCCGCTATGAATGGGAAGCCAGTTAATAGCACAATGCTCAATATCAGGCCGCTGTGACAGCGCATAGCGGCTTTCTTAGAAAGAAAAATGGCAAATCACTGATTTGGAGCTACACTTGTTAAGTACCGTAAGTGAAAGGAGTTTTGCCATGCGTAGTGTTCCTTTAATACTGCTACTCACCTGTTTTTTTAGCTTAAACATGCTAGTTACCGCCTGTAAACCTGCATCGCAACTGCCTGCGCCTGAACCGCAAGCGGCTGCAGAGCCGCTGCCCTTAGCAACCACAGACTGCGTGCTTAAAGTTGGCTTTGATGCTTGGGAGCCCTACCATTATCTTGGTCAGGGACAAGCTGCTGTGGGGATGGATATTGAAATATTACAGAACCTCGCAACAGAAATGCAGTGTGAGCTGCAATTACAACAAGATGCTTGGACAACCCTGCTGGCCAAGTTACAGGCTGGTGAAATTGATTTATTGCCTGGTGCTTCCCTTAGTGAAGAACGTGCACAGTTTGCTTGGTTTTCTGAGCCTTATCGCCAAGAACAATTTGTCTTGTATACCCGCGCCGATACAGAATTGGCCTTTACGGATATCCCGACATTACTGGCAGCGGGTCATAAAATTGGTCTGGTCAGTGACTACTATTATGGCGCAGAAATTGATTCCTTATATGGCAGCATGCCAGAAGCCTTTCTTAACGCGCAAATTGCAGAGTTAAATATCGTTCGTTTACTCGATGAAGATATTAGCGCAGTGCTAGAAGATAACTTTGTGGCTACCGCCATGTTACGTAGGAAAGGTTTGGAACAACAAATTGTGGCGCATAGCCTAAGTTTGCCGGCCTCAGACGTCCACCTTATGCTGAGCAAAGCCAGCGTTAGCGAAGCACAATTGCTTGAACTGAATAACGCGATTAATCGCTTAAAACAAAATGGCAGCTTAGCGGAGATTCTTCAGCGTTATCAGCTTTGATCTTGAATGATTTGACTTTTATTTAGCTAGAAAAAGCACACAGACAAAAGGGTTGCGAAAGCAGCCCTTTTTTTACATAGCATTACTGTAATAAACCATAACTTGTTATTTCTTAAAATAAGCATAAAATATGCACGAATAAATTAATAGAGATTACGAATTTGTTATGGATAATGGCATGGTACTAGCGAAAACCAACAAAGGGGTAACGTTAGTTGAAATGTTGGTGACAGTCGCTTTGTTAGTGATCGTATCCACTATTGCTGTTCCCGGCTTTAACCAGCTATTGCAAAGCCATCGCAGTAGTACGCAAGCCCAACTGTTTTTCCAAAGTGTGCAATATGCCCGCACCGAGGCGGTCAGACAAAATGCCGCCATTTCAATTAGGCCACATAATAACGGTTGGTGTGTGCACAGTGGTAATAGTTGTACAGCTGAGACGGCCCTACGCGAATTTTCTGATACCAGCCAGCTTAGCGGCAACACCTTTACTACCATGGCCTTTGATGGCCGAGGCCGCCGAGTGACACCCGCGGGAGCTAATGTTACCGTTCGATTTCAACCAAAACCTTGTACGGGCAATAGTGCCAGCTTGATCGACATTTCGGCCTTAGGCCATCCGCTATTACGCAGAGGAGCCTGTCAATGAGCTGTAGTCATAAAACTAAACGCAGCCAGCCTCACTTAACCCGACGAACTGTACGCCAGCAAGACGGGTTAAGCCTATTAGAAGTTTTAATTTCAGTATTGATTTTAACGCTGGGCTTACTGGGCGTCGCAGCACTGCAAACCCAAGCTTTAAGAACCTCAGCCGATGCGCAGTATTTTCAACAAGCCACCCAGTTGGCTAATGACTATTTGGAACGGATCCGCGCTAATAGTAACAATGTTGGGCAATACGCTATTGTCCAAACCAAACCGAATTGTACGGCCCCTAATCTGACGGGCAGCGCCGCTGAACAAGATAAAACGCTTTGGTTACAGCAAATTGCGTGTAGCCTACCTGATGGTACAGCACTGGTTGCCATTAATAATCAGCAAATTCGCATTACCATAAGTTGGTTTGATCGTGCTGCAAATGCGAATACAGCCGCTCGGACTAACCAATTTAATCTGACCAGCCAATTATAACGATATTCAGATGAACGGAATTCACATGCCTAGTTTCTCTCCCAAACGACGCTATCTGGCGTTTACCCTAGTTGAGTTGATGATTGCGCTCGCCTTGGGGTCTTTGATTATTTTGGCCGTTACGCAAGTGTATTTAAGCAGTGCCCAAACGCAAAGAGTAAATAATGAACTTGCCTTACTAAACGATAAAAGCCTGTTTGCCTTAGAACTCATAGAGCGCAATTTACGCGAAACGGGTTTTGGTAGCTGTGCGCCCGAAAGCATGGTGGGTGATTGGGTCGACTGGGGGGCGAATAATAGCATGAGCGCCATGCTAAGACTTAATGTCGGCATTCGTGGTTATGAACATACAGGCACACAGCGCGGTAATAGCTATACCCTGCCCGGTACACGCAATTTTACTGTCAATCCGGTAGCGCCAATCCCAAACACAAGTTTACCGGGTTCCGATATTTTAGTATTACAGCATCGTAATACCCAGCAAGTGAGAGTGACGGGGCCTGCCGCTGCAGGCACCCTCGGTAACAATAGTCTTTGCCTAGGCGGTATCAGCCAAGCTGGTAATCTAGTGCAAATACAACACAATGGCGTCATTCCAAATAACAGCTTGGTTTTTCTTGAAGATGGCTGCAAAAGCGGTGATCTTTTTGTTAGTAACGTGACCACAAACAGTGGCCTTATCAATTTAACTAAAAATACCCCCGCTAATCAAACTGGCACTGGCGTAGTTGGCTTTTGTAACCGTTATGAAGTGGGTGATGACATTAGCCTGACCATCATTGAGCAGCGCGCCTTTTTTATTGCCAATAATGCTAACGGTGAGCCAGCGCTGTTTATGCAAACCTTTAACACCTTGAATCAACAAAGTGCCTTAGAAGAAATTATTGCGGGGGTAGAAGCTATGCAAATTAGCTATGGCCTGCACAATAATGCCAGCACACGCACCGTGAGCAACTATGTTAGCGCCAACGCGGTAAGCAATTGGCAGGATGTGGTAAGTGTGCATATCAGCTTACTGCTGCGCAGCAATGATAATGTGCTGCCCGCCAGTCAAAGCCAAAGTCTTACCGTAAATGGTACCACCTTGGTGACACCGGCCGATCGACGGGCACGCTTGGTGTTAAGCTCAACCACAGCCATAAGGAATCAGACGTTATGAGGGCTATCTCTGCTCGCCAGCAAACCGGCGCTGCCTTGTTGGTTTCAATCATTATGCTACTGATTATTACCGTATTAGCCCTTAGCAGTATGCGTGGCAGCATTATGCAAGAACAAATGACCGCTAATCAGTATGACTACCAACTGGCTTTTCAAGCAGCAGAGGCAGCGTTGCGTCATGGCGAACAGTTACGCCGCAATAATGTCGGCTTTGTGTTGCTGCCCATAGGCCCCACGCCACCGATAGATAATTGGCGCAACTTAAGAGCCAATTTTACTACCGTCACTATGCCTACTGGCCATGGTTTGGCAGCTCAACCGCAAGTCCTAACTGAAGAATTAGATTTTGACAGTAGCAACAACACCTCGCGTATCCGCGTTACCGCTATTGGCTTTGGCGCGCGCACAGAAACTCAAGTTGTTTTGCAATCCATTGTGGCCCTTTAACTAAGATGGAATTTAGCTATGTCTTTTCGCATTAAACCGCTGTTTCTCGCACTCGCACTGACGGGCTGTTATAGCCTTAATACGCTAGCCAGTGTCAATCTGGCGGAGACGTCACAAATTATCACCATTAATGCCACGCCTAATATCTTATTAATTCCTGATACGTCGGAAAGTATGCAGGAAGGATTAGATGGTCGAGTCGCAATAGATTGGTCACAATGCGTACCTGGCCCTACGATGCAGAATCAGGCTAACTCAACCTGTATTGCTGGTGCGAGAAGCCCTTTAAGCAAAGCTAACGCAGTTAAAAGGGTATCTAGAAGAATTGTTAACGACTACGGCTTAACAGGTAAAGTGAATATTGGTTTACTGAGTTATCAACAATATCCAGCGAATCGAAATCGTGAATCCGTATTTCCTACGGCTAGCACACGAGGAACGGCTTTATGGCGGCTTTATCATCGTCCGCTAGACGTTAGACTAGATAACAGAGCGTCACCAAGTTATTACAAAGAGCATGACGGCCCCTGGAATGCTGCCGAAAAGCGCTATCGAGATCGACATCCTTATGAGAGTTCTCAGTACTTTTTTTACAATAGTGCAATACCTGGTTATGAAAGGTCTGATTTTACAGAGTTTTGTATTGTTACCGGTAACTCGCAAGATCAAGGTGCTTCTTTCCCAAGCGACTGTTTTAATAACCTAACTCTTAATAATCAAAACCAGCTCGTTAGAGGTAATCGAACTTTTAGAGGTAATATTTTTCTTGTCGATAGTATGCGACAGCGAGGTATTACTAGCTTTGGTCAGTACCTAAATTATTTACCGCTTTATCAGGATGAATGGCGCTCTACAATGTCGCCAGGACTAGGTTTTTTACATGCCCCCATAAAAGGCATTATTAAAGACAGTACGGGAAAAGTAACTGGGATAGATACAGCTCATTATAATAATGTGCTTAAAAAGCTCGAAACTCAACGCGTTAATTGGAACGGATCGGGTAACCCAATGACCGACCCCAATTGGCCACTTATTTCTGCAGGGTTAAATCCTATTGAAGGTGCTATTTATACTGCAAGAGATTATTTTTTAAGCAACACGACCTATTTCAATAGGGCACAAGGGAATACAGGCAACTTATCCATACCACAAAGCTGTGGCATAAATGCCGCCGTTTGGGTCACCAATGGACTTCCCTCTGTCGCTGCAGATGGCAGACCATACGGTACGAACCCAGTTCAAGCGATGCAGAATGCACGAGTCGCCATAGAAAGCTTTTATAATGCTACTGCTGCATCAAATACCTTAGGCGGCCCAGTGAAAACCTATATCGTTGGCTTTGCCATGCCACCTGGAATTGCCAACATCTTTAGCGGGGTTGAAGGGTTCACGACTAATAACCCATTAGACTATCTCGCTAAAGCGGGTGGTACCGAGTTAGCTTATAATGCGACTAACGAAGAAGCCTTACTTATGGCTTTGGATACTATCTTTCAAAGTATTGTTAGAGACAGCATTACTTCCTCTGGCCTAGCCAGTACCTCTACTGAACTCAGTACCGATACCAAAGTCTTTCAGTCTGAGCTTAATACCGTTAACTGGAGTGGCGATTTACTGGCGCTTAATCTAAGAGGCGGCAGCCGTGATAAAGCCAACCCTGCTTGGCGAGCTGCAGCTAAGTTAGCAGCGAAAGGCCATGCCCAACGTAATATTGTTGGCAGTTATAATGGCGAGCGTTTTATTTTTAAGGCCAATTCGGTGCCAAGCGGCGTTCGCAACCTATTAAAAGCGTCAGGCGAGACGGATGATCAAGCCAATTTACGCCTAAATTATCTTCGTGGTGATCAGAGTAACGAAGGTGCTGGCAGCGGTAAATTCCGTGAGCGGGTGGGTCTGCTAGGGCATATTGTTAATAGCACACCACTGTATGTTCCTGCCGGATCAAACCGACCTGCCATGCTCTACATTATGGCTAATGATGGCATGTTACATGGTTTTAATGCCAATACTGGGGAAGAGCTGTTTGCCTATATTCCTGGTGCGGTCCTGCCAAAGTATCTGCGTTACAGCGCAGCTAACTATGCCGGTGAATTTATGCTGGATGGCCAATTGGCTTACCATGAAGCAAATGGCAAAGTGTTGTTAACCGGTACTGGGGGTACTGGGGTGAAGTCGGTATTTGCGTTAGACGTTAGCAATCCGAATAACTTTGTACCTAATAATATACTTTGGGAAGCGTCAGGTAACAGCGCTTTCGGTGGCCGATTAGGGTTTACCGGCAGCCAACCGCTGATCAGCGAATACGATGGCAAAACCGCAGTGATTATTGGTAATGGCTATAATAGCCAGCTTAATAAGTCTGCGTTATTAGTCATTGATCTAAATGACGGGACGCTGCTAAAACACTTTGACCAAGACGGCCAAGGATTTGGTTCGCCCGGTAAGTTAGATTTAACCCGCAATGGCAAACCTGACTTTATCTATGTAGGTGACTTTAACGGCAAGTTATGGCGTTTTGCTCTAAATACTACAGCCATTAATGGTGTAGCAGAAAGTCAACATCTCTTTACTACAGAGAACAATAGACCCTTAGT
>CAZNXI010000030.1:0-1567 GCA_964577005.1 uncultured Rheinheimera sp. | reverse complement strand
ACCAATCCACCCAGTAAACCTGTCGAGGGCATTCCAAGAACGCCAATCTTTATTGAGATCCCCAAAGGCGGTACACCTTCAGATCCTAACTGTACAGAAAACTGCACCTATTTGCCTGATGACAACGAAATTGTACTTATTGGTGAACAAGACGAACAACAACAGGTTATTAAAGGCCGACAGCTATGGCGAGAAATAGACAGATGAAGTTATTACGTGGTTTCACCTTAATTGAAATGATGATAACAGTAGCCATTATTGGTATTTTGGCCAGTATTGCCTACCCTAGTTATAATGAATATGTGTTAAAAAGTCGTCGTGCGGCCGCGCAAGCCGATTTGACTGAGCTGTCACAATGGCTGGAACGGCAATTTACCGCCAATATGAGTTATTTAGTGAATAACGCGGCACCGACGTTACCCTTTAGTCAGTCACCACGTTCAGGGACAGCATATTACACTATTAGTTTTAAGGGTAATGTGACTAACCAAAACTACGAACTTTTAGCAAAACCAACCGGTGCTCAAGCGAAAGACAGTTGTGGTGATCTTACACTAACACGCAGCGGTGCCAAAACGGCCGCAAAAACCGGCTGCTGGTAACTGATAAGTTATACTTAACATGCTGAACTGGTTTCAAATTGCGCCAGTAAACCTTGAATATATAAGGGATACTGGCATAATCAGTTAATCTTCTCAATTCAGTATTAGTCTGGGATAAATAGCCAGTATGGCGGTTAATAGTAACTCTACTCTGCTTAAAAGACTTATCCAGCAAAATTTCATTGATGGTGAAAAGGCTTTACGCTTAATAAATGAAAAGGGGCGCCAATATCGTACCCTGCCTGAGCTATTGATTAATGAAAAATTAATTTCCGCACAGGCCTTGGCAGAAACCGCCGCCAGTATCAGTCAGCACCTAATGCTCGATCTGGATTATTTTAATTTGGCGAGCATCCCCGATGATTTACGCAATGAAAAACTCACCCGCAAAAGCGATATGCTGCCACTGGCTAAGCGTGGTAGAACCATGCACTTGGCCGTGGTGGATCCGACCAATATTGCTGCCATTGAAGACTTTGAATTTAATGCCGGTTTAAACGCTGAAATCGTGGTGGTGCAATATGACAAACTGCACAAGCTCCTCGATAAATTGTTTGAAAATGCTTACGACAGTATCGGCAGCGGCGAAGGTGATTGGGATTTATCCGCCATGGGGGTGGTGGAAGACAATACCGATGAAGCAGAAGCGGTTCAGGCTGATAAAGAAGATCAGCCCATTATCACCTTTATCAATAAAATTTTATTAGATGCGATTCGCAAAGGCGCTTCAGATCTGCATTTTGAGCCTTACGAAAAGCAATACCGTATTCGTTTTCGTATCGATGGTATTCTCACTGAGGTGGCAAGCCCACCCGTTGCCTTGGCGACACGTTTATCCGCCCGTTTAAAAGTCATGTCGCGATTGGATATCGCAGAAAAACGCGTACCACAAGATGGCCGGATTAAACTGCGAATTTCTGCCAAGAAATCTATCGATTTCCGGGTAAGCACCTTACCTACCCTAT
>CAZNXI010000029.1:0-24391 GCA_964577005.1 uncultured Rheinheimera sp. | reverse complement strand
TTAACCAACATAGCAGCGCTCAAGGTATCAGTCAGTTCTTGGCGAAAGCCAAGCCTTGGTCAATGCTTGGTTTACTGGCAACGGTACTGTTGCTATTTGGCTTTCAGGCCGAGACCATTGTAGCCAAACCGCTGATTATCTTATTGATTGCTATACCATTGCTAATTCAAACCTACGGCATTTTTGCTATTACCTATGCCTTAGCCAAAAAAATGCAGCTACCGCATAATATTGCAGCCCCCGCCTGTATGATCAGTACCTCAAACTTTTTCGAATTGGCCGTAGCCGTGGCTATCGCCTTATTTGGTTTAAATAGCGGTGCTGCGCTGGCTACCGTAGTGGGTGTGTTAGTCGAGGTGCCCGTAATGCTGTCACTGGTGTATTTCGCTAACAAAACCCGGCATTGGTTTCCAAAAACTTAGCGCATACCTTAGAGCAAAGTGAAACTTGTTTAAATACCGGCTTTGACGCTACTTTTGGCTGAAAGCCGGATTTTTCCTAGCATTTTTAGCCTAAAATGGCCTATAATGTCGACAATTACTTTTAAGCAGACTATTTCTTAAGCAACGAAGACAGACCGGTGTAATTGAGAACTCAGCACACAACATTGCAAAAAGTTGAGCCAATGGATAAACAGAGCAACTTTAACGCAATGCCTGTCTATCTGTGTTCCGGCTCAGTACCGGTAAGTTATTTTTGATTGGAAATTTTATGTGGAAATCTCTTCAGCAGACGTGGTTCTCAAATACCAAAGGGGATCTGCTATCTGCACTTGTAGTAGCTTTAGCTCTGATCCCTGAAGCTATCGCCTTTTCTATTATTGCCGGCGTTGATCCTAAAGTCGGTTTATATGCCTCCTTTGCGATCTGTGTCATTATTGCTTTTAGCGGTGCTCGCCCTGGCATGATCTCGGCGGCGACCGGCGCTATGGCACTGCTAATGATTACGCTGGTAAAAGAACATGGCTTGGAATATTTACTGGCGGCGACCTTACTGACTGGTGTTATTCAAATCCTCTTCGGTTTATTAAAGCTAGGCGATTTAATGCGCTTTGTCTCGCGCTCGGTGGTCACTGGTTTTGTAAATGCCCTAGCCATACTGATTTTTATGGCGCAGTTACCTGAGCTCAGCGGTACCTACGGCACAACAACCGTCTATGGCATGACGGCGCTCGGTCTGGCCATTATTTACCTTTTCCCTTATGTCACCAAAGCCATCCCCTCGCCGCTGGTTTGTATTGTGGTATTAACAGCATTGGCGCTGTACTTTGATATGGATATTCGTACCGTGGCCGATATGGGTGAATTGCCAGATAGCCTGCCTATTTTTCTTTGGCCAGATGTGCCGCTTACTTTTGAAACCTTACAAATTATCTTTCCCTATGCCTTAGCCTTAGCGGTTGTGGGTATTTTAGAGTCCTTGATGACCGCCACTATTGTCGATGATCTTACCGATACCAGCAGTGACAAAAACCGCGAATGTGTTGGTCAAGGCGTGGCCAATATCGGCTCGGGCTTAATCGGCGGTATGGCAGGTTGCGCTATGATTGGTCAATCCGTGATTAATGTAAAATCGGGTGGCCGCACGCGTTTATCGGCATTAGTTGCTGGGGTGTTATTACTGATCTTTGTCGTGTTTCTGGATTACTGGGTAGGCATGATTCCCATGGCTGCACTGGTTGCCGTGATGATTATGGTATCGATTGGCACCTTTAGTTGGAGCTCAGTACGCGATTTACGGACCAACCCTAAAAGCTCCAGTATCGTTATGATCGCTACGGTTGCCGTGGTGGTTGCGATACATAATTTGGCGTATGGAGTATTGGTTGGCGTGCTACTGAGTGCCCTATTTTTTGCGAACAAAGTTGGTCAGCTGCTCTACATCAGTTCATCTTTATCAGCAAATGGACAGAAGCGGGATTATCAGGTAGTCGGTCAGGTATTCTTTAGCTCAGCAGAGCAATTTATTGCCGGCTTTGATTTTAAAGAAGCTATAGAGAACGTGACGATTGATCTCAGTCGAGCACATTTTTGGGATATTACCGCCATTAGCTCATTAGATAAGGTGGTATTGAAGTTCCGCCGTGAAGGTACTGAGGTAACACTGCTAGGTTTAAATGAAGCCAGTGCCACTTTGGTCGATAAATTTGCGGTACATCAGCGTCCTGACACCGTTGATAACCTGATGGGACACTAACAGCCAGAACAGCACTAGCGCTAATACGCGGTGCTAGGAGCATGCTACCGGATAATAAAAAAGGCTCATTAATGAGCCTTTTTTATTTAAGTCACGTTGTTATTTACTGCTTAGCTAAATGCACACCATCAACCCGCAGGGCTTTTAAACGACGGCCTGAAGCAGACTCATTCACATTTAACACATGATCGCCAATACGCTCTAAACGGTTCAACATATCAATGAAAATTACGCCAGCACGCGGAGCATAATCACCGCTCTCTAGACGCGAGTAGTGATTATCGCGATACTCGTCTCGCAGTTTATCAATATGATCTTCACGTACCAGCGCTTCTTTCATATTAACTGCTGCAGGCTCTTGCGCCGTATTAAACTTCATTGTTGTTATAGCAGCTTTAAGTGCAAACATCATCTGTTCCATTTCTGCTTTAGCAGGTTCAGGCCAAACAGACTCAGACTCAGCCATTCTCTCAACGAGTTTCGCAACCTGGTAGTAAATATCGGCAATCCGTTCCATATCATTAATTGATGTTTGCATAAACCGAATGCGCTCAGTCATCCAATGCTCTAAGTTGGTATGCTCGCTCACCCCAACCAAATAATCAGATATTTCGATTTCAAGTAAGTCAGTTGCATCTTCAAATTTACGAACTTTGTCAACTAATGCAGCTTTATTTGCGGTTGAATCAAATAATAACTCTGTAACACTGTCATGCATCTTATCGACAATTTCAGCAAAATGTTGGATCTCTTTTTGCGCTTGCGTAATAGCTAAGCCTGGAGACGTCATTACACCAGCGCTAATGTAACGTAAATGAAATTCGTCGTCTGTTCCGCCACGATCAGGCTGAATATATTCTACAAACTTGACCAAGTAGGGTATAAACGCGAACAACAAAACTACATTTAACACATTAAAAGACGTATGAAACAAGGAAAGCCCTAAGGCTGCAGTATCTCTTGTTTCTACCCCCCCAGCCATCACCGAAGCGGTGCTACCTGTAAAATATTGCATAGTAAAATCAATTAGGTGTAATACAGGGTAAATTAGCGCCATCATCCACAGCACACCGATCACATTGAAGAAAAAGTGGAATCGTGCCGCTCGTTTGGCATGGACATTCCCCACCAATGCAGCAATGTTAGCTGTTACTGTAGTACCAATATTTTCACCTAGGATCATAGCGGCGGCGATAGGAAAGGGTATCCACCCTTCAAATACCATCACCAATGTGATCGCGGTTGCTGCAGAGGAAGACTGCGTTAGTAAGGTTAATATAGTCCCTACAAACACAAATAAAATCAGTGAAAAATAGCCATACTGCGTAAAGCCATCTAAGAAAGCGAAAATAGCAGGATTGCTATTAATATCAGGTACCGCGCCTTTGATAAAATCTAGGCCGATAAATAAAATACCAAAGCCAACCATCGCTTCAGCAATATTCCGCAACCGAGTGTTTTTAGAGAATAAGAAAGCAAAAAACACCCCTATCACCGCCACCGCAATAGAGGTAATTTTAAATTTAAAGCCAAACAGTGCAACCATCCAAGCAGTTATGGTAGTACCAATATTGGCTCCCATAATCACACCTGTAGATTGCACGAAGGTCAGTAAACCTGCATTAACAAAGGTTACTGCCATAACGGTAGTTGTAGTAGATGATTGGGTAATGGCTGTAGTTGCAAAGCCGGTCAGCACGCCAGTTAATCGATTACGGGTCATGCCACTTAAAATACCTTTAAGTCGATTACCTGCTATTTTCTGCAAGCCCTCACTAAAAATTTTCATACCAAAGATGAAAATACCCAGTGAACCAATTAGCTGCAGAAAGTCAAAGAATGTATATGTCATGAGTTATGCCCTAAGCAGTACCTACAAATTAACCAATCGACGAAGATACTCGGTTGGTTTTATGCAGATTCTGTGTTTGCAATGTTATGCTTCGGCGCGCATTATACTCAAAGCCACCTGTAATAAGAATGAAATATAATTGAAATATTAGAGGCAACAAAAAAAAACCTTAAACTTGAAAAGCTTAAGGTTTAATTTTTTAAGGTGAACGAGGGAGAAATTGGCTAATTTAACTACGAACTTCTTGCTCCAAACGTTCATGAGTACTGTGGCGCACGACTTTTCCTTTCACAAAGAAAATAATGTATTCAGATAAGTTCTTACAACGATCACCGATACGTTCCAGCGAACGCGCAGACCAAAGTACATTCATAATTTTGGGGATAGAGCGAGGATCCTCAATCATATAAGTCATTAACTGGCGAGTAATCGCTTCGTACTCGCGGTCCACTTTTTTATCTTCTTTATGAACCGTCAACGCAGCTTCTACATCCATACGAGCAAATGCATCTAAAACATCGTGCAGCATTTGTGCAACATGACGCCCTAAATTATCCAGATTGACTAACAGATCTTGTTGATCGCTATTAAAAGACTCCAGCGCAACTTTTGCAATGCGCCTTGTTTCATCACCTATACGCTCTAAATCAGCGATGCTTTTTAAAATAGCCATAATTAATCGTAAGTCGCTGGCGGCGGGCTGGCGCTTAGCAATCATTCGGGTACATTCTTTATCGATTTGCAGTTCCCAATCGTTCACTTTCAAATCATTTTCAATTACACGTTGCGCCAGATCACTGTCATTATTAGCAATAGCTGCTAGCGCATCATACAATTGACGCTCAATTAAACCGCCCATTGACATCACATGGTTGCGGATTTGTTCCAGCTCTTCGTTAAACTGGCTAGAAATGTGTTTTGATAAATTTAATTTATCCATAAAATCGCTCCCCTTGGTCTCATAATGGCAACGCCAAGACAGTTGGTTCTAGCCAAAGCGCCCTGTAATATAATCTTCAGTTTGCGACTCATTCGGATCTGTAAAAATCTTGTTGGTCGCATTAAACTCAACTAACTGGCCAAGATTTATAAAAGCAGTATAGTCCGAAACCCTGGCCGCTTGCTGCATATTGTGTGTCACAATAACAATAGTATAGTGCTGCTTTAACTCATAAATCAGTTCTTCAATCTTTAACGTTGAGATCGGATCTAAAGCTGAAGCAGGTTCATCTAAAAGTAATACTTCTGGTTCAATGGCAATAGCTCTAGCAATTACTAACCGCTGCTGCTGGCCACCTGACAACAACAAAGCGTTGTCATGTAATCGGTTTTTAACTTCTGGCCAAAGGGCTGCTTTTTCCAGCGCATCAGCCACCATTTCGTCTAGCTGCCTAGGCTTATTGATACCTTGCAATCTTAGACCAAAGGCAACGTTTTCATATATAGATAACGGGAAAGGATTCGGTTTTTGAAACACGATCCCTACCTTCCGTCGCAACTCCGCCACATCCAAGCCAACACCATAAATATTATGGCCATCCAGTAACACTTGCCCGTCTGTTGTTGCATCATCTAATAGTTCATTCATGCGGTTAAAACTACGTAACAACGTAGATTTACCACAACCAGAAGGTCCAATTAGTGCTGTCACTTTATTCGAGGGAATATCCAGGCTGATATTATTCAACACGATTTTATCCGACAGGCAGACTGACAGATTATGTGCCGACATCTTAACTGCAATGTTCCCCATAGTGATTATTCTACCCTTCAATTGTGACAATTTTATGAAATCAAGGCGCGGTACCACGGCTTTGTTGTTGATAGTACTTGCGTAAACGCATGGCCAGTAAATTTAAACTACCAATAATAAGCAAGAGTACCAGTGCAATAGCATATACTCTCGGCTCTGCGGCATCGGCATTAGAACTGTGTAAACCTACATCATAAATGTGAAACCCCAAACTCATTATTTGTTGCTCAATATGAATATAAGGCCATTCCAAACTCACAGGTAAGGTTGGGGCATATTTCACAACCCCAACAAAAATCAGCGGGGCAACCTCTCCTGCAGCACGAGAAATAGCTAACACAATACCGGTAATCATTGCTGGCCGGGCAACAGGTAAAATCAGCTTGCGCAACACTTCAGCTTTGGTAGCACCAAGCGCATACCCACCAAGCCTTAACGACTGCGGGATCCTAGCTAGCCCCTCTTCAGTAGCAACAATCACGACGGGCAATGTTAATAATGCCAGAGTCAATGACACCCAGATTAGACCGGGCGTACCAAAGGTTGGTTGAGGTAATTGTTCAGCATAAAATAGTTGATCAATGCTGCCACCTAAAACATACACAAAAAAACCTAAACCAAAAACCCCAAAGACTATGGATGGCACACCAGCAAGATTATGCACACTGAGACGGACTAAACGAACCAGACGGCTATCTTTAGCATATTCATGCAAATAAACGCCCGCCATAATGCCTATGGGCGCAACGAAGACTGCCATCAGCATTACCGACACGACTGTGCCAATAACAGCAGGGAAAATTCCTCCCGCACTGTTCGCATCACGCGGTTCGCTTATTAAAAATTGCCATCCTTGCTGGAAGAAAATACCCCATTTATCAAGCCATTTTAGCTGGTTTGACTTAACAACAATTTCAATATCATGACTACTTAGCCGTAATAGCTTGCCAGAACTCAATTGCAATTCTATTTCAGCAGCACCTTGAGTGATAACGGTACCAAATAGATCGCCGAGCATTTTGTGGCGCACTAAAGCTAATTCTTGCGGATAGTGCAAATCACTCATCTGCTGCTGCCAATACCAGCGAAACGTTGGTGCTGCTGCACCGCTAAAACCTTGTTTTAGCAAGATCCGCACGCCATCGCTTTGCGGGGGGTAACCTGCCGCCGCCAGTTGCTGCGCGGTTAATTGTTGGCGACTGACAATCTCCCCGCTAACGACAATGCTCTGCTCTGCCTCGTTATACCGAAATTGCACCAGCTCTGATGGCCAAAACAAATTTAAGCCACGGCTAAGCATTAACATCGAAAGTAAAAACAATAAGAGTAAGATAAATACGGTTGCCAGCGCAGCAAAACATTGTAGTACTCGTCCTTGCACTAAATTCTGCACCATTAATCTAGCCCCTTTAAACGTTTTCTTAATCGCTGTCGAATTAAGTCAGCCAAGGTATTGCAAGTAAAAGTAAAAATAAAAAGTAAAATTGCCACTAAAAACAGTACCCGATAGTGACTACTATTTACTGCTGCCTCTGGTAGTTCTATCGCTAGAGTGGCGGTTAAGCTACGTAGTCCTTCAAAAAGATTAAAATTAGTAATAGGGTTATTGCCAGTCGCCATTAACAGAATCATGGTTTCCCCCATTGCTCTGCTAAGCCCAAGTATAATGGCCGCTAAGATCCCTGGCGCCGCCACGGGCAGCATAATACGTTGGACGATTTGCCATTGACTGGCACCTAACGCATTTGCACCAAGTGTCAGTTGCTTTGGAATTTGCAACAGCGCATCGTAGCTGACACTAAAAATTATTGGCAAAACTGCGAATCCCATCGCCAAGCCGACCACCAACGCATTGCGCTGTTGGTAATCAACGCCTTGATCATTCAACCAAAATCTAAAGCCGTTCTCAAACCATAGGGAGTCAGCCAGCCCGCCTAAACCATAAGATATAGCTGCACTTAGAAATAACAATAGCAATACCCATACTAAAATAAGCTTACTGTCGGTCCTTGGCTGTAAAAAACTCGGTAAGCTCGTCCAATATTTAGCTAATAATAAAATAGCCATTGGGGTTATAAAAACAAAAGAGAAAAAAGCGAGCAGGTATTGCTCTAATGCAGGGGCCAACCAAATTGCCGCTAAAAAACCAATAATCACGGTTGGAAACAGCGCGATAAGCTCGATCAAATTGGCTAAACGGCTACGCAAAGGTTCTGCTATATAACAAACACAATAGATTGCCGCCAAGATAGCTAACGGCACAGCCACTAACAAGGCATAAAATGCGGCTTTTAAGGTACCGATGGTTAAAGGAATTAAGGAATACTTCCCTTGGTAATATTCTGCACCACCACTGATTTGCCAAACATACTCAGGTTGTTGCCAACTTTCATACCAGACCTTTTGCCATAGTGTACGCCATGAAATTTCCGGATGCTTATTTTGCACCGAAAAAAACATCAGTGGCTCATTTTGCTTTAGTAACCACAGCTGATTATTGGCAAGATTAAACCTAATCTCATCCGGCATTATAACTAAATGCTGATTATCCGATAATGATGTTTGCCACAACGGCTTAGTTAACGTGCTATAAAATATACTTAGCGTACCTTTGGCATCGAGCACAGCAAAGCCACTACGCCCATGTTCAGGACTAATGCTAACGACGGCAGCCGCTCGAGATTGAAAAGGTTTAACCCAACTTAATCGGACATTTCCCTGCTGATCCGCTAATAAAAACCACTGTTTTAACTGACCACTGGTGTCACCAGTAAGCAAGCTTTGATGGCCTGATAACCAAGTCAGCGCGGTCAGCTCAACAGTTCTATCCGTTAAGGATAAGCGTTGCATACAACCGCTCTCAGCTTGCCTAAGCGCAATCACACACGCCTCACCATTCTGTTTCGCCATAATCACATAGTGCTTTAAGGCATCTTGTACATGAAAGTCGGCGTCGAAACCGACGGTCTTTGATAGTGCTTGCAAGGCAGCAGGCGACATTACCCCCTCTTGTTTTATCATGGGAATGATAAGATTTGTCTGCTGTTGCACCATTTCATTTACAGGCAGCGGCTTAAACTCTGCACTAACCGGTTTAAATAAGGGGAATACCTCTGACATCAAATAAAGAAATATTGCCAGTAACGCTACAATAACCGTGATACCTGCCAGCGTAATCATGGCATACCAAAGCCTATCAAAGAGAAATCTTTTTTTAGCACGGCTTTGCCGTATTTTAGCATCGGGGAACTGACTAGTTGGCAATACATCTTGCTCGTTTTTTTTCATAAACCGAGCTCCGAGCTAACTTGCTTGACTAATTTATTAGGTATTGGTACCAAGCCATCAGTCAGCAATAACTGCTGGCCGCGGGTGGATAAAATAAAGCGTAAAAACTCGCGCTCGGCGACGGGCAGCGCTTGATCAGGCACTTTATTGATATAAATGTACAGTAAACGTGCTAAAGGGTAAGCGCCTGAAAGCGCATGTTCAGCCGAAGGTAACAAGGCGGCAGAGGCATTATCTTTACTCACAGCCAACATTTTAACACCTGCAATGTACTGGCCAACTCCAGAATAACCTAACCCATCGATACTTAAACTGACAGCCCTAACTACTGCCGCGGCTCCAGGTAACTGTTCAACCCTGTTTTGAAAATCATCGTTACATAACGCCTTTTGCCGAAAAAAGGCATAAGTACCTGACGCCGGATTACGCCCGTAAACCGATAATGGACGGTTTTGCCAAACCCCCGATAGCCCTAAATCCCCCCATGTTTTGACCGGGGCTCGAAAAGAACAACGTCGATTTTGCGCATAAATCCCCTCTAATTCCGTCATACTAATTTGCTGTAACGGATTATCTTGATGGACATATAGCGCCAGCATATCTAGTGCCACAGGCACCGCATAAGCCTCATAACCAAATCGATTACGAAAACGCTGTTGTTCTGCCATAATCATTGGCCGACTCATCGGTCCAAAGCTGGCAGTACCTTCACTTAATGCAACGGGGGCAGTGGCTGAACCGCTGCTTTGAATTTGAATGTTGAGTTTTGGATGTTTTTTGACAAACTCGCGACGCCATAACATCATCATATTATGTAAGGTATCGGAGCCGGCGCTGGATAAAGTACCAGCTAGTGGTGACGTCAAAACAGCAACGCCAGCATGTTGCTCATCATTATAAACAGTATCGGGGGCTACAGGCTGTACTTCGGCGCTAACACTTTGCAGCATCAGAATATACGCAAAGACCCCCAGCGCGCTAATGCGGCTAAATTGCATGGTTTAACTACCCAAAAACAAAGTATGAGCTGACAACAGAACGCCTATAATAACGCAGCCATATGACAGCGCCTAGCATGTGTTGATCTTTGTTAATCTTTTTTGGAATAAAAATCATTTGCTAGTTCAAAAACCTTTGGCTAACGCTACACTCTAAGGTATAAATTAACCACGTTAACACAGTTGGCAAGTTTGATAAGGAAAGCCAGAATGAAGCAGTTGGTGCTTACCATCATTGGTAAAGATAAAGCAGGTTTAGTAAAGCAATTAGCTAAAGTAATTAATGAGCATCACGGTAATTGGATGGCCAGTAATTTAAGCCATCTTGCTGGCTATTTTGCCGGTATAGTGCAAATCGAAGTAGCAGAACCTGATTTAGGTAACCTCACTGCGGCACTTCAACAGCTCAGCGATTTAGAAATCAAAGTACAACTTGGCGAACAAACAGAGTTAGACAAATCACAACAACTCCGCTTTGTGATCACAGGAAACGACCGGCCTGGTATCGTTAGAGAACTTTCAACTGTGCTCAGTCACAAGGGCGCAAATATTATCTCCTTTGAAAGTCATAAGCAAAGCGCACCAAATTGGGGAGTACCGCTATTTCATGCCGATGCCACAGTGCAACTTCCTGTGGGATTGAACCGTGACGATGTTACCCAAGCTTTAGAAGCTATCGCCACCGATATCGTCGTTGATCTAGAGTAAACCGAGCGTCGGGCGATGCTGTCATCGCCCTGTCATAAAAATGACATAGAGTGCTTTGCAGGCAGTGAGCAGGAGCAACATTAATGGAACAGCAAAACACCTCAATATCTTTGTCCGAGTTTCCTTTATACCCACGAGAACTAAGCTGGCTGGCGTTCAATGGTAGGGTGTTACAAGAAGCTGCAGATACTCGCAATCCACCTATTGAACGCTTACGTTTTCTTGGAATTTACTCGAATAATTTAGACGAATTTTTTCGCGTTCGGGTAGCAGACGTAAAACGCCGGATTTTACTCAAAAAATATCAAACTTGGGAGCATGAAGACGCTGAGTTATTGCTTATTGAAATACAAAACCAAGTCTTACAGCTCGGAAAACAATTCAACAAGATTTATCTGGATATTCAGTTAGAGCTGCGTAAACACAATATTGAATTGATTGACGACAGCAAGATCACCGAGTTACAAGCAAGCTGGGTGAAAAACTTCTTCAATGCGCAAGTAAAAAAACATATTTCACCGATTATTCTCTCCAGTACAGATGCCTCTCTTGGCAAAATTTTAGAAGATAACACTACCTATTTAATGGTAGAAATGACTGGGCAGCATAAACCAGAGTACGCTATTGTGCAGGTGCCGACTGATGAAGTCTCTCGTTTTATTGAACTGCCACTGCATTTAAATACTCGTAAGAAAAATGGCCATTACCGGCGACAAATCATCTTACTAGATGACATCATTACCCATTGCATTACCGATCTCTTTAAAGGCTTTTTTGAATTTGAAAACATTTGTGCGTTTTCATTAAAACTGACACGCGATGCCGAATATAATATCAGCGATACCCTCGATCAGAGTTTAATTGATAAGATGTCAAAGGGGATCCGGCAGCGTTTAAAATCAGAGCCTACCCGCTTGGTTTATGATGCTGCTATGCCAGAACAAATGCTAAAAGTCCTCACTAAGCAACTTGGCACTAGTTCTGTCGATGCGCTAATCGCAGGTACCCGTTATCGTAATTTTAAGGATTTTATCGGCTTCCCAAATCTAGGGCATCAAAGTATGGAGTTTACTCCGTTACCGCCATTGCCTAGTGTCGATTTTGAACAACATCCGACAACCTTTGATGCGATCCGTAATAGTGATATTTTGCTCTACTATCCTTATCACAGTTTTGGCTACTTTACTGAGTGGGTGCGTCAGGCATCGTTTGACCCCAAGGTTACCCATATTAAAATTACCATGTATCGTGTCGCTAAACATTCGAGAGTGATTCATTCATTACTTGATGCCGTGCGTAATGGTAAAAAAGTCACCGTGGTGGTTGAACTGAAAGCCCGCTTTGATGAAGAAAATAACATTAATTGGGCGAGGCGGATGACGGATGCCGGTATTGAAGTTATTTTTGGTCAAACAACACTAAAAATTCACTCCAAGATTTGTTTAATTACCCGCCAAGAAAAAGGAAAAGCAGTACGCTATTGCCATATCGGCACGGGCAACTTTAACGAAAAAACAGCACGTATTTATACTGATATGAGCTTGTTTACCTGTCATCCAGAAATTACCGCAGAAGTTGAACAAGTATTCGAATTTATCCAATATTCCTATCGGCCTTTCGTTTTTAAGCATCTGATCGTTTCTCCAACGTGGAGCAGACCGAAACTGCAGCAACTGATTCAGCGTGAAATCGACTTTGCTGTAAGTGGTAGAAAAGCTGAAATATTTTTAAAAGTGAATAACTTAGTAGATGAAGAGATCGTACAGCTACTCTACAAAGCTAGCCAAGCTGGAGTTAAGATCCGCATGATCATACGTGGTATGTGCTCTTTAGTCCCCGGCATACCAGGAAAGAGCCAAAATATTAAAGTGATTAGTATTTTAGATCGCTTTTTAGAACACGCTCGGGTGTATGTGTTTAGTAATGGTGGTGATACCGATGTTTACATCTCCTCTGCAGACTGGATGACACGCAATATTGATCAACGCGTTGAAGTTGGTGTGCCCTTATTTGACGCAAAAATTAAGCAAACAGTACTGAGTACTTTAGATATTCAGTGGCGTGATAATGTTAAAGCCCGTAATATTGATGCTCAACAAAGTAATTCCTACGTGAAACGCGGCAATAAACGTAATATTCGCTCACAACAATGCATTTACGATTTATTTGCCGCACAAGCACAACTTCTATTGCAACAGGCTGAACAAGAGCTTTGACAACACACATAACACAAGAATCAAGCGCGGCACCTTACATTGCCGCAGTCGACCTCGGCTCAAACAGCTTTCATATGGTGATTGCCAGAGTTGTTAAAGGAGATATTCAGCTGCTGCACCGCGAAAAACAAAAGGTGCAGCTTGCTGAAGGTTTGAATGATGAGCTGGTATTGAGTGAAGAGGCGATAGAAAGAGGTTTGCAGGTTCTACGGCAGTTTGCTGATACCTTGCAACCTTTCGCGCCTCAATCTGTGCGTGTTATCGCAACTTATACTTTACGACGCGCCAAAAATTCAGCAACCTTTTTAAGGCGAGCAAAAACGCTGTTTCCCTTTCCGATTGAGGTTATCTCTGGACAAGAGGAAGCTCGCTTTATTTATCAAGGTGTCGCACATTTTGAACATTACAATGGCCGACGCTTAGTGATAGATATTGGTGGTGGCAGCACCGAATTTGCCATTGGCGAAGCGGCGCAACCGCTGCGCTTAAGTAGCCGTAATATGGGTTGCGTAAGTTACGGCAAAAGCCATTTTTCACAAGGAAAAATTTCGGCAAGACGATTTCATCGCGCTATTATTCAAGCTGAACAAGAACTAGAGCCAGTTGTTAGTAGCTTTAGAAGTACTGGCTGGCAACAAGTTGTCGGTACATCAGGTACAATAAAAACTATCCGCGACATTATCACTAGCTTTGGTTGGTCCAATGGCAGTATTGAACTGTCACACTTACTGAAATTACGCGATTATCTGTTGCAGTATGAACAATGCCAACAACTGGATATACCTGGGCTGTCTGAAGATCGTAAGTTGTTACTCTGCTCAGGCTTAAGCATCTTAATTGCGGCTTTTCAGATGTTGCATATTGAGCAATTGATTTATATCGATGCCGCATTGCGCGAGGGCGTGCTATACGAAATGAGCGATCGTATGCAGCATTTGGATATACGCGAACAAACGATGCAAAGCTTAGTAACACGTTATGATATCGACCAAGCACAAGCACAACGAGTGCGTACCACAGCACTTACCTTGTTTGAACAAGTAAAAGCGTCTTGGCAGTTAGACGACGAGGATGCGTTATTACTTGGTTTTGCTGCTACCGTGTTTGAAATTGGCTTGCACATTAACTCATCTGGTGTGCAAAAACATTCTGCTTATATCTTACAAAACGCAAATTTACCCGGATTTAATCAGGAACAACAAAATCTGCTGGCTTGCTTAGTGCGATTTCATCGGCGGAAAATCCGCGCGGATGAAATTCCTTATTTCAGCTTGTATGACATACCGGTGGTGATCAATCTATTGGTCTTACTAAGAATGGCGGTTTTACTGAACCAAAAACGCCGGGATGATTTTGTTCCGCCCTTAGTGGCTCAAGCTGGAGTCCAACAATTGCATTTGCAATTAGCACCAGAGTGGCTAGCTCAGCAAACTGTGCTTAGTGCAGATTTACAGCAAGAACAGAAGCTGTTGAAAAAAATTGCTTTTAAGTTGGAGATCCCCGCTTTGCAAGATCTTATGAGTCTGGGAGAAACAGTCCATACCCCCGAAAAGATCTAGGGTTAAATAAGCGGCTAGCAAGACACAGCTTTATTTAACCTTAAATTTTGCTCTTTTCTTTGGGGCTTGGGCGCCAAGTACCAATTCAGGTGGTAAAGCAAAGGAAAAGGTACTGCCCTTGCCTGGCTCAGAAAAGATTAATAATTGGCTATTATGATGAGATAACACATGTTTAACGATAGCCAAACCCAAGCCAGTGCCACCGGTATGGCGGGCTCTGGCTTGATCTACCCGATAAAAACGCTCGGTTAATCTTTTCACGTGATGTGCTGCGATCCCCTCACCGTTATCGCTTACCGTAAATACGGCTTTTTGGTGTTCGCGCTGCCAACTAACATTAATTTCACCGCCTGCGGACGTATATTTGATCGCATTGGTGACTAAATTCGAAAATGCACTGCGTAACTCGTCTTGCGAACCTGTTACGCGTAAATCCTGATCGATATTGAAACTAAGTTTATGTTGTTTTTCACGATTTAAGGTTTCTGCCTCTTGAGCTATCAGGCTTAACATGGCTGGCACATCGATTTCCTGCTCAAATTGCACACGAGCAGACGCCTCAATCCGCGACAGAGTCAGCAGCTGTTGCACTAACGCATCCATACGCCGAGTTTGCTCCAACATCACTGGGTGGGCTTTTTGCCAAATGGCATGCGAGGGTTGACTATTGCTATCCATCACCTCTAAGTAGCCTTGTAACACCGTCAATGGCGTGCGCAATTCATGCGAAACATTAGCAACAAAGTCTTTGCGGATCTGCTCTAATTGTTTTAGTTGAGTGATATCTCTGACGATTAATAAAAACTGCGCCTTACCGTACGGCATCATTTTGCATTCCAACATAACGCTGGAAGAGGTAGGCGACATCACTTCTAAAGGTTGTTGAAAATTCTGCTGTTGTAGGTATTGATGAAACTCTGGCGAACGAATCAGATTGTCAATCCGCTGCCCTTCATCCGTAGGCCAACGTAAGCCAACCAGCAGCTGAGCAAGTTTATTACACCAGATAATGCTCCAGTCCTCGCTCAGTACAACGACGGCTTCAGGTAGAGCTTCAGCACCATCACGGAAGCGGCGAACTAAAGTACGTAACTCTTTCCGTTTACGACGTTCGCGGCGCTGTTGAAAGTAAATACCATCAAAAATCTGCTGCCAGCTGCCATCACCCGCTGGTGGCGTAAGTTTACGATCACGCCATAACCACTTATCTAGCAAAAAGATATGCTTATACTGCCACCATAAATGTCCAAAACTAAGCAGCAGTAAAACTAATAACATCTTGCCGAACAGCAAACCCAAAAAAGCCGCCAAACCATAAATTAAGAGTACTTTGGCCAGCAGGCTTTTCTTGGATAAGAGTAAACGCATTAGCGACTACTTAGCAGAAAAACGGTAGCCAGAACCTCGCACCGTTTGCACCAAGCGGTCATGTCCTGCAGGTGAGATCGCTTTACGTAAACGGCGGATGTGTACGTCAACAGTTCGGTCTTCCACATAAACATTGGTTCCCCAAACATGATCCAGTAATTGTTCACGACTATAAACCCGCTCAGGGTGAGTCATAAAGAAATGTAGCAATCTAAACTCAGTAGGTCCCATATCTAATGGCTGCTCTTCGGCGGTCACCCGATGTGATACCGGATCGAGTTTCAAACCTTGCACCTCTATCACATCATCCAAACTGGTAGGGGCAACACGGCGAATCACCGCTTTAATCCGTGCCATCAGCTCTTTTGGTGAGAATGGCTTGGTCACATAATCATCTGCGCCCACTTCCAAACCACGCACCTTATCTTCCTCTTCACCACGGGCAGTGATCATTATAATCGGGATATTACGGGTTAGCTCATGTTGCTTCATCTTTTTCGCAATTTGAATACCGCTACCACCTGGTAACATCCAATCTAACAGCACTAAATCCGGATAGGGTTCAACCAGATTACTAATAGCGGCATCAAAATCTTCAGCGACACTGGCCTGATAACCATTTTGTTCCAACACAAAACAGAGCATATCACGGATGGGGGCTTCATCTTCAACAACCAGAATTCTTCTCGACATAGCTTGCTACCATATTAACTATCTATGCGCTAATTATGCTTTCATAATATGACATTTTTATGAAATAAAACAGTTAACTTATTATTTTCAGTATAGAAACTAAAAAAATGTTCACCCTCTCAACTAATAAAAACTAAAGTAGCTGAGGATATATATCAAAATAAAAAAAGCCCCGCGAGCGGGGCTGAATACTCAACAACAGACTACAAAACTAACTTAGAAACTGTATTGGATACCCAGTGATAAACCACTGCTATCTTTACCTGGTACTGCCGATAACTGTGTATCACGGCCGCCAGCTGACACACGGAAAGCTGCAGCATCCTCATTAGAGGTAATACCGTAAGCAACGTATAAGGTTAAATCTTTACCAAGACGACGGTCAGCACCGATAACCAACATTGAAGCACCTGAATCCGCTGCATCGTTGTCATCCGCGACATAATACTGGCCACGTAAAGTGGTGGAACCCATTTTATAGCTAGCACCTAAACCATAAACATTACGATCGCCGCCAGGTACATCGCTCGCGCTTTGGAACATGCCAGAAACACGGAAATCTGAAGTGACATCGAAGTAAGCACCTAAACGCAAGGCATTAGGATCTAAGTCATTCTGACCTTCAAAAGTTTCATAAGCGATAGCGGCATAGAAACCTTTTACTTCATAGCTTAAAGCCATACTGTAAGATTCACGCACGTTATCTGCTGTAGCTCCGTTGCTGTTATGCGGCGTGTAGTGCACATCAAATACGAAGTTTCCAAACTTAGGCGTGCGGTAATGCACGCCATTTTTATAACGCTCATCGAAAACGTTGCCAATGTTAGCATTAGTGCTACCAGAGGTAGAGGTGCGCGTCAAGTTACGGATATCACCAATACGGTCACCAAACATATCCACTTTACCACGTACCGCTTTTAACGGCGTATCAAATTGGCCTAAACGCAGCGTACCGAAACTACCGCGTAAACCGACAAATGAATCACGAGAAGCCCAGTTACCTGCACCTTCATCAAAACGAATATTTTGTTCAATTTGTACAAATGCTTCTAAACCGCCTTCGATCTCAGTTTTGGCACGAAAACCTAAACGGCTTGAGTTACTTGATACGTTAGTACCACTGTCTACGCCATTGTCTAAGGCATCAACTGATAAATGTGCACGGCCATAAATTTGAACATCAGCAGCTAAAGCCGGTACAGCAAATACTGAACTTAGCGCAGCTGCAACTAAACTAACTTTGATCGTTTTCATTAGGATTCTCCAGATAATATTTTTTATAAAAGTAATTTGAATTCTTGACGTTAATTATCGTTTTTAAAAATTTCAGTTTAATTGCTTTTTTTTTAAACTTTTATGACAGTCGGCGACTTCTTAATTGCGTATTCTGAAAAAAAGGCCGGAATTACCGACCTTTATCTCAAATAACCTTCAATCGTTTTAACCGTAGCGTCCGGTAATGTAATCTTCAGTTTTCTTCTGTTGCGGATTGGTAAAGACATCATTGGTTACACCCAACTCAATCAAATTCCCCAAGTGGAAGAAAGCCGTTCGGTCTGAAACCCGTGCTGCTTGTTGCATATTGTGGGTTACAATAACGATGGTAAAGTTTTGTTTTAATTCAGCAATCAGCTCTTCAATAATAGAGGTAGCGATTGGATCAAGCGCTGAACAAGGTTCATCCATTAAAATCACTTCTGGGCTTACCGCTATGGTACGCGCAATACATAAGCGTTGCTGCTGACCACCAGATAACCCCGTACCAGGTTGATTTAAACGATCCTTAACTTCTTCCCATAAACCCGCACGACGTAGACTTGATTCCACCACGTCATCTAAATCAGATTTCTTGCTGGCCAAGCCATGTAATTTAGGACCATAGGCAATATTGTCATAAATAGACTTTGGAAACGGATTGGGTTTTTGAAACACCATACCGACCTGAGCACGTAGCTGTACTACATCCAATGACGGGTGATAAATATCTCTACCGTCCAAAGCAATTTCGCCGGTTACTCTACAAATATCAATGGTATCGTTCATGCGGTTTAAGCAACGTAAAAAAGTCGACTTACCACAGCCTGATGGACCGATAAAGGCAATCACCTCATTTTCCATAATATCCATATCGATACCATGGATCGCCTGATTGTCACCGTAAAACACTTTGGCATCGCGGGTGGTCATTTTTACCTTGGCCGCATTGTCTAAAACTGTACTTTCACTCATTGTCTTGTCCTATAATCAAAATATGGGATGGTTGCCAGCCAAGGCAGCTTACCAGCGCACTTCATACCGCTTACGTAACCAAATTGCTAAGCTATTTAGTGATAGCATTAGTGCCAATAATACAATAATGGCAGCAGACGTTCTGGCTTCAAAGAAATTACGCAGTTCATTCCCCTGCCATAAATAAATTTGTACCGGTAAAGCGGTAGATTGCTCCATAGCACTGCTGGGTATTGAAGCAACAAATGACTTCATACCAATTAATAATAACGGTGCTGATTCACCTAAAGCCTGTGCTACACCGATAATAGAGCCGGTTAAAATACCAGGGATAGCCAGTGGTAATACATGATGGAATACTGCCTGACTCTTAGAGGCCCCCAAACCCAACGCCGCCTGACGAATCGAAGGAGGGATGGCTTTTAACGTAGAGCGGGTAGCGATAATAACGGTAGGGAGCGTCATTAAGGTTAACACCAAGCCACCCACAACCGGAGCTGATATAGGCAAATTAAACCAACCGATAAAAATAGAAGCACCTAACAAACCAAATACAATTGAAGGCACTGCGGCTAGGTTATTGATATTAACTTCAACAATATCAGTGATTTTATTCTTTGGTGCAAACTCTTCTAAATACACGGCGGCGGCAACACCCATTGGCACAGCAAGTACGATCACCACGAGCATCATATACAAAGAACCCATAAAGGCACCAGCCAGACCGGCAGAGGCCAAGGAACTACGAGAGTCTGCATTCATAAACAAGGCAAAACTAAAGCGATTTTGAATAACACCCTGCTCTTTAAGCATCTCTACCCATTCACGAACTTTCGGGCTTAATTGTTGCTGCGCATCACCCAACGAACGATCGATATTGCCCTTTAACCAGACATCGATATTGGCATCAGTCAGTAAAAATAAAGATTGCGTTGTGCCGATGATACTAGGATCGGCTATCACCAAATCACGAATAGCAAAACGTTCACCCGAGGTCACAATTCGCTGCAAATCACGTCTATGCTGTTGCGCATCTGGGATAACCTTTTCCAAACCAGTCAAAATCAAACGATTAAAGTTAATCATGCCAACAGAAGAACGCCATTCCAGATCACGCTGCCTAAATTCATTATCGCTTTCGTCAGCTAACTGCACTGGTTTTTCTGCTATTTTCACAATTGCAGGGTCGAAATAGATATCTAACTTAATAGCGTGCTGCCAAAACGCAGGTAAACCTTTTGAAAAAATATTTAAAAATAACAACACTACCAACATAAGGCTGATCGAAACCGCAGTAATACCCGCGTTACGAAACAGCTTTTCCTGACGATGGCGCTTTTTTAAAGAGTCCACCACCTGCTGTTGTACTTTGCTTCTGGTCGTCTCTTTAGCTTTAAGGTTTTTCACTTCAGTAGTCATTTTTATTACTCGTATTGTTCACGGTATTTACGCACGATCACCAAGGCAACCACATTGAGCAGTAGCGTAATAACAAATAAGGTAAGACCGAGGGCAAAAGCCACTAATGATTGCGGACTAGCAAAGTCGTTATCACCCGTTAACTGGTTAACAATTGTAACCGTCACCGTTGATACTGCTTCAAAAGGGTTAGCGGTAAGAGCGGGGCTGTTACCGGCGGCAAGAACCACAATCATCGTTTCGCCAATAGCACGACTGACCGCCAACAAAATCGCACCAACAATGCCGGGTAAGGCTGCGGGCAATACGACTTTACGAATCGTTTCTGATTTCGTTGCTCCCAAGCCTAAAGAGCCGTCACGTAGAGCTTTTGGCACCTGAGTCAAAATGTCGTCTGACAAGGAGGAGATAAAAGGAATAAGCATTATACCCATTACCACCCCTGCAGTAAGTGCCGATGTCGCTCGGATAGTAAGCCCCAACATAGCACCCAAATCCGCAAGAAATGGGCCCACTGTTACCAGTGCAAAGAAACCGTAAACAATCGTTGGGATACCGGCTAACACCTCAATTATAGGTTTTACTGTAGTACGCACTTTACTCGGGGCATATTCCGCCATATAAATCGCGACCATTAAACCCAAAGGAATAGCAACTAACATAGCAATAAAGGCAACTAACATAGTACCTGAGAGTAAAGGTAATAAACCAAAACTACCTTGACTACCTGTTAAAGAACCTTCCGCCACCCCAACTGTGGAGAAACGAGGATTCCACGTCGTACCAAAAAAGAAATCACTCGGTTTAATAAACGTAAAAAACTTAAGCGTTTCACCAACCATCGATAATACGATACCAATGGTGGTGAGAATTGCTGCGGTTGAACATAGCAGCAACAGGCCCATCATAACTTTTTCAACTTGATGGCGAGCACGTAAAGATGGCTGAATTTTCTTAAAACTTACCAGTAAGCCAACAGACGCAACGATAAGCATCAGAGCGGTGAGCATCAACGCGCTTTTTTGTCTTAAAGCCTGCAGATAATTTGCAGCATCTAATTCCCACGGAGCAGCCTCTGCTACAATACCAAAGTTAGCGGCTAAATTACTGATTCGGCGCATTATGTTAGCGGCTTGTTCAGCGTCAGGCACGAACTCTGCCGGTATCGAAGCCAATACCATACTTTGAATTATAGAAGGGGAAATCCAATTCCAAAGTAGCATTATAAACAACGGTGGCAATACTGCCCAAAGTCCGACCATCATACCGTAGTGGTGTGGCCGTGAATGCATAATGGCACTATTATTGCCACCAGCCAGACTTCGGCTACGTACCATACCAAATTGGTAGGCAATAGCCATTAGTACCAGCAACATCAAAATTAACGAAAAATTGTTCATCAGTACTCCGCTACTGAACATATTGGTCTTACGTTATGTTAACCTGAAAAGATTTCACTTTTATGACAGAGTGGCACAAGGTTGTGCCGGTCCTAACGTAGATGCGATCTCTACCTTTATTACCTTATTACAAAGCAAAAAAGCCACCCGCAGGTGGCTTGAATGCAAATTGAAATTTATAACGCTTTTTTGTTGCGGATATTATTCAGAACATCAGTACGTTCTGCATCAGATAACGGAATTAAACCCGCAGCTTCTAATGGGCTGCCTACACCAGATGCGCCTTCAGATACAAAGTACTCAGCAAACTGTTGCAAACCTGGAATTACACCAAGATGCTCACCTTTAACGTAGAAAAACAGTGGGCGAGAAACTGGATAGGTACCAGCAATAATATTATCAACAGTAGGTACTACACCGCCTACAGTGGCAACTTTAATACGGTCACGGTTTGATTCATAGAAACTTAAACCAAATACACCTACTGCATCTTTTTGTGCTTGTAAACGGGCTAGGGTTTCAGTGTAATCACCGGCAATTTCAACGACACGACCATCAGTACGCATCGCTAAACAGAAATTATTCTGGTCGCCTTTTGGCATAGCTTTAACTTCTGGTAAGGTTTTACAACCGTCTAAAATCACTTTTTCTTCGTAAACTTCACGAGTACCATGGTTAGAACCAGGAATAGCTAACAGGATAGCTTGATCTGGTAAAGACTTATCGATTTGCGACCAACGCGTGTAAGGGTTAGCAACCATCTGGCCATTTTGTGGCACTTGCGCTGCTTGCGCTAAGAATACATGCACAGGCTCTAAGGCGAAGGTGCCCGCATCGATACGTGAAGCGAAAACGATACCGTCATAACCGATTTTTACTTCAATAACTTGATTAACGCCATTGGCTTTACAGGCTTCCACTTCTGCAGGACGAATGGCACGTGATGAGTTAGCAACATCAATAGTGTTAGTTCCTACACCTTGACAGAACTGACGCAAACCACCTGAAGAACCACCTGAGCCTACTACTGGTGTTTTGAACTGGGCAAAGTTATTACCAAATTCTTCTGCAGCAATAGAAGAGAAGGGTAATACTGTTGATGAACCAGCAACTTGGATGGTATCGCGAGTTGCTTGAGCTGATACAGCAAAACTTAGTGAAACGGCAGTTGCTAGCGCTAATTTTGTTAATGTTTTAACTTTCATTTTTTGGTCCTCAAAAGAGTAATTTATATCAGTTTTAATTCAACACCTTTAGTGTGCTTGCGTTTTATTTCAACAATATGACAAAGGCTATTTTTTTATTTAGATCTACTCAACTAAGTATTTTAATTAACCCGAAATTGCTGCCAACCCGCATTTAATTGCGCAGCAACAGCCGATAATTGTTCGCTAGCCTGAGCGGAACTCGCGGCACCATCATGTAACTGCTGGCTGGCACTTCTTAATTCTGCAATGCCATTGATAAAACGATCGGTGACATGCTGCTGTTCAACTGTTGCTTGCGCAATTTGTTGGTTAAAAGCTGCTAGTTGCATCACTTCGTTAGCAATATCACGAAATACTTGCTCAGTGCTTCTAGCATGTTCAACACTGCTCTCTACCTGCTCTGTCGCTTGCTCAATGGCGGCTACAGCATGATTGGCTTGAGCTTGCAAAGTGCTAATCATTTGCCTGATCGATTCTGTCGCGGCCTTGGTATTGCCAGATAACGTCCGAACTTCATCAGCAACAACCGAAAAACCGCGGCCAGCTTCACCCGCGCGCGCAGCTTCAATAGCCGCGTTTAACGCCAGTAAGTTGGTTTGCTCTGAAATTTTACCAATGACTTCTAATACACCAGAGATCTTGGTGGAATCTTGTTGCAAGGTGCTGATAATGCTGCTGGCTTGCACCATTTTCTTTTCCAATAGCTCGGTGCTTTGCATATTGTGGCTGGTGACTTGCGTGCCTTGCTGACACATTTGTTGCGCAGCAGCGGCGGTATTGAGTGCCGATTCGGTGTCGGTATTCACCTGACGGACTGCAGCAGACATTTCCTCAACAGCTAAAGATAATTGATCTGCCTGCGTTGCCTGAAGCCCTGCTCCAGCATTCACTTGCTCACTTACCTGCTGTACATGACTGGCTTGACGAGTTAATAATTGCGAGCTTGCGCCAAGCTGAGTTAATACCGTTGCAAAACGCTGCAGCATTTGGTTTAGCGCTCTTGCCGCCTCCGCGATTTCATCACGACCACGCTCATCCGCTCTTAGTGTAAGATCGGCTTGCTGCTCTAAAGTAAGCAAGAGATCACGCAACCCCTTTAGTGGCAGATTAACAGCGCGACGGGTTTGCCAAATCAGAAATAACACCAATAAGGTTAAGGCGACACCGCCAAACACATAAAACTGCACCATTTGCAGGGTAAACTTTTCGGCTTTGTCTCGCACGGATGCGGCTGTAGCAATCTGTTGTTGAATAAATTGCTCTGCCAGTTCAGCAAAAGGGGTTATTTTTAAAGTGACTTCATTACTAATCGTTGATTCATTTAATATTCTGATAAGAAGTGCATCTGTACCAGCATAGCTTATCCATTCCTGATAATGCTTTATCGCATGGCTAAAAGCCTTATCTAAAGCGGCATAGGCTGCTTCATCTTCAGGCGAATTCACCACACGCTTCTGAGTAAAAACCTGCCAATCTTGTTCAGCGGCAGCAAGTAATGCAGAAA
>CAZNXI010000028.1:10704-25084 GCA_964577005.1 uncultured Rheinheimera sp. | reverse complement strand
TCACCAAAATTCGATCAACAGTTGGCTACCGGTGACACTCACCTTGACGAGTATCTGCAGGCTCTTGACGCTGAGCTGGTGGGGGCCAAAACGGTGCGTAACCATACTTTAGCTGCAGTCCGACAGCAGTTAGTCGCACAAAAAGCGAGCTTAATTGCAGATGGTAAGGAGGCAGCAGCTGCCAGTTTGGCCGCAGTGCAGCAGCTCGGCTCGGCAGCAGTACGAGGTCAAGCTCAGCGTCAGGAGCGTCGTGCTTTTTACGTTAATATGATGCTGAGCACCGGGCTGCCGTATGCGGTATTTATGACGCTTTTTAATCTTAGCTCGGCGACAGCGCAGGAAAGCTCATGGTTCGGATATATATCGATGTTTATGTTTTATTTTGTGTTCTTCGGCAATGTTATGGCGGCTTTTTTAACCTTTGGTCAGGCACCGGCAAAAACAACACAACGTATCAAGTCCCTTGAGCCGGGTGAGGCATTAGAGGTTTTCTCGCCGCCCGCAAGTAAAACCGCTGCCGCAATTTTGATGCTGTTGATGCTGCTGGTTGGTAGTGCCGCTTTACTTGGGATATTTAATATAGGCTTTATGGCGAGTACCCATCTTGCTGCCAATCTGTTTATGGTTTATATCGCCTGTGCTGGGATCCTCGGCGCAACCATAGTAAACAACCGGCTGTTGTTACAAGGAGATACCTTGATCAAGCAAAGCTTATTCTCCAGGCAGGTAATTCCGCTTAAGCAGTTGGTAGCTGTTGAGCCCGCACCTGGCTGGCAAGCCTGGTTTCGGATAGGTTTTGGCCAGCGTTATATTTTGCATTTTAGCGATGCCAGCGGCGGCAGTATTAAAACCTCGCTGATATTAAATCATGAAATGCATAATAGTGAGCAGCTACTGACTTTATTGCAGCAGAAAGTTAAATAAGTTAGCTGATTATTTTTGTCAGATAAGCTGATGTTGGGAGCTTTTAAGGGAGTGGTATTTTGGCAGGAATAGATTTTAGTCGTTACAGTGTAGAAGAGTTGCGCCAGGCACAAGAAAGTATCGACGCTGAACAATATCCGGAAAATTATGCCCGCTTAATGGCTGAGCTGGCGAAGCCGGAGCGGCAGCAACAAGAGCAGGATGCGTTGCGGGCACAGGAAATTAAGAGCCATGATATGAAAATGGTATTAGCTCGCACTCTTTTGGTAATAACGGGTATCGGTACATTTTTTATGGCTTTTAGTTTTTATAGTGACGGGGTGATTACAGGTAAGTATGACCGCGTTATCGTAAGGCTGGTGGATAATCCGGTGGGATTTTATTTTGGTCTTGTTGTTACTGGCATTGTTGGTCTCAGTATGTTTTATGCGGGGCTTACCGGCAAAGGTTTAAAAAAGAATAGTAATAGCCAAAACCTGTAAATAGTTCAGCCTTAAAACCTACAAGTGGTGCAGCATTAAAATCTAGAGAACACGTTAAGCGATTTTATGCAGGCATTAGAGGCGGTAAGTGTATCGCAAAATGTTGTGCTGTTTACGAAGTTACTTGCCGCTCAGCTGAAAAGGTTTGTTTAAACTTGCTTTAGGTTTTTTCAGGCACTGCATCCTCTGCCACTTGCGTGATATCAGCATTATCAGCCAGTGGCGCCAATTGCTGCTCCACTTTAGTAATTGCCTGCGCGACCACTTTTGCCGGTTTATGGCGCAGAGCCAGCATCAGTCCGGTGAGCATAATCAGCAGCACGCCAGCGCCTTGCAACAAACTTAACTGTTCTGCAAAGAGCAGCCAACCGGCGAGAATGACGGTTACCGGCTCAAGATAGGCTAGGGTGGCATAAACGCGCGTGGGTAAATGCTGCAAGGCAACAATGGCACAGTAGATCGCTAAAAAGCCTGGGAAGATACCAGCCAGCGCAATCCAGATTAGGCTATCTGTGGTCGGCAGCGCCATACCACTTAAAAACGGCAGTACGCAGCAAGCGCCGATCAGTAACTGATAAAAGGTACGTTGTAATTGCGAGTGGCCAGGCTGTGGCCGGCGGTTTAGCAGCAAAAAGCCACTGTAAGCCAGCAGTGACAGTAGACCAAACACTAAGCCGGGCAATTGCGCCGCATCAAGCACCAGTTGAAACTGAAACTGTTGTAGCATGGCAAAACCCAAAAAAGATAAGGCAATTAGGCCAGTATCGGGTAAATCCAGTTTTTCTTGCAGCAGCCAGTGGGCTACCACTGCCGATAGCGGCGGCGCCAGATAAACCAGCATAATGGCATTGGCTAGGCTGATATATTGAATGGCACTTAGAAAGCACAGCATAAAGCTGGCTAACAGCACACCGTTTAGCGCAATACGCCAGTCGGGTTTAGTCTTTAGCACCGCCAGTTTGCCGCTAGCCAGCAATAACAATAATAGGCACAGTGCGCCCACCGCCAAACGATAAAATGTCAGTTCGGCGGCAGCCAAGCCACTTAACCTAGCAATAACACCACTACTGGCCATTGCCACTGCCGACACCAGCGCCAGCAGCATATAAAACCCCATGACTTACCTCAAATAGTAACAGCAGCACACTCGATAAAATTATGCCGGTTTTCAGAGGGGTTTACGAGCGGCACTTTTTATTGTCAATGACCATTAGTCACCATTAGCTCTCATTAGTGGCAGCAAACGGCTAAATTACTTACTAGGTTAAGCTGCTTGTAGGCTGGAAAGCCAGCGGCAACGCGCTACATTATCGTTTTGTTCAGATGTTGGCAGCATTTCTAAAAAGTGAAACACCTTATGGAGAGAACATAAAGAGGTATAGGCTGAACTTGGTTAAGAAAGCATTGGATTAAAAGAGCTTTTTGTTTTAAGGTGCAGTTTATTTTCACTGGAGTATGCTACAAGGATCGTGAATGAAGACTATTTTTTTACTCTTATGTGTTATCTGCGCTATGCCTCTTGCCTTGGCAGAAACCAAAATACAAAACCCCCAGAGTTGTTTCCGAGGCGCCTTCACCAGCCATGCTTCTTGGCTTGAAATGCTCAGTAAAAACAACAAATACTTCTCAGCAGAACGTTTTTTGCAGCAGTTCCCCGAACATGTTTTTGATCAGAAAAAAGCCTCGCTTGATTGTGTCGACTTTACTTATCAAGTGGATGGGTTAACGATAGAGGGCTTTTACGTTAAGCCAAAGCAAGCAAACTCTAGGGCATTACCGGTAGTTATCTTTAACCGTGGTGGCAACGCTCGTTTTGGTAAGGTGATGTTCGGTACAAAAATGGCACTCTTAGCTGATATTGCCGCGCAGGGCTATTTGGTTATTGGCAGCCAGTACCGCGGGGCCAGTTCGGATGCTATTGCAAATAACGGTGAAGATGAGTTTGGTGGAAGCGATGTGAATGATGTCTTGGCGTTACCAGCCCTGTTAACTGAGATACCCGAGGCCGATCCGACAAAAATTGCCTTATTGGGTTGGAGCCGCGGTGCAATGCAATCCTATCTAGTTGCCAAGCAAATGCCAGAGATTAAAACCATTATCAGTATTGCGGGTAACGCCGATGTGCGTGACGCCCTAAAATGGCGACCTTCCATGGAACGGGTATATATCGCTAGGGTCCCTGATTATCAGCAAAACGAAGCGGCTGAACTGTCAAAACGCTCAGTCGTTGATTGGTTGGATCAGCTGCCGAATCGTCCTATATTGTTGATCCATGGTACTGCAGATAAGCAGGTGAATGTTGAGCAATCCCGCCTATTATCTGCCAGGCTCACTGAGAGGCAGCACCCGCATAAACTGGTTATTTATCAGAATGATGATCATAGTCTTAGCAAAAACCAGCAACGCTTGCTAGCACAAATCAGTGCTTGGTTAAACGCACATAATTAACACGGATTATCACTAAGTAGTGCGGTAAAATTTACGTTTTGGCCTATAGCGTTGCCACAGCAGCACTAAACCAGTAAGGGTAAACAATAGCGCGGCTGCGGCAGTGGTGATTAACAGCGGATTATTAAAGTTACTCCGATCTTGATAATCCATAATATGCAACATCCAGAAAAAATCGAATAAGCGCCAACCGGTCGTTCTTACGCGCTGTACTAAGCCTGTTGCTGGATCGAGATAGAATGTCGTGTTATCGCTGTCATTAAATTGTACCTGCCAAAGTGGCGCAGTGAGATTTTTCACTTCCTGCGGTAACGCTGTTAACAATGCTGCTTGACTCATTTGGCCGTTACCGAGGTATTGCGCGCGAGCAAGTTGTTGAATATCGGCCTCTGTCAGCAGACCTATTTGCTCACCACTGTTAGCATGATAGCGAAACTGCTGATCCGCATCGGTAACGACATACACCGGCGCTGCGATCAGCGTATTGTCAGAGGCAGTTAGTTGTTGGCTAAAAGCTAAGGTAGCCGACGGACTATGTTTTGATAAAACGGCTGCTGGCGCGACATCGGCGCCTTGCCAGCTACTGCTGACACTATAACGAAGATGCTCTCCGCGGACCTGCTCAATAGGCATAATGGCCATAACTAAGCCACTTAAAAACCAAAATAGGATTTGTGTGACTAGGATTAGGCCGAGCCAATTGTGTAGTTGTCGGGAAAGCTTAAGCATTTACTTTATGTTGCCGCTGAGCACGTGACTATTCAACCATTAACGTCTTGGCATCGCGGTAAGCGGTAGCTCAAGTTCTTTGGTTGTGTTGTCGGCAAAATAGAGCGTAACACTGACTGTATCGCCCACGGTTAAAGCAACTTGTGGTTCAAACAGCATTAGATGCAAACCACCAGGTTGAAACACTAAGGTTGCACCCGGATCGACGCTTATTGCTTCAACTTCTACCATCCGCATTACATCATCTTGCTTGATGTGCTGATGCAGTTCCACTCTCGCAAAGGCTGGGCTGCTCGCCTTGACCAGCTCTACCGCTGCGGCGCTGTTATTGATTAAGCTAAAATACCCCGCGGTGACGGTACGGCCGGGCATGGGAACGCGCACTTCACCCTGTGTAAGTTGGAGTTCAGCCGCGCCTGCGGTACTAGGCAATGCAGTGTTTAACGTGACGAGAAGGGATAATGACAATAAAAATGATCGCATACTATGGCCTATCTTATTGTTAATAAATTAAAAGTAATTTAATGATAAACGGGCATATTAACAAGCCTTAGCATGATTACTGCGACAATATGTCGCAGTAATCTCAAATGTCGTTGGTTTTTGTAAATGGATAATCCACGCTCGCAAAGATTGTGCTAAGAGTTACCATGGTAATGATAGCGATCTTTCCCCGATTTTTTGGCGTGGTACATGGCCGCATCTGCCTTTTGTAGTAGCGTTTCAGCATTTTCGGCATGCCACGGGAAGAGGCTAACGCCGATACTGGCCGACACCTGTAGCGACTGTTCTTGATAAAGCATCGGTGTTGTTGCGGCCGCTAAAATGCGTGAAATCATTGGATCGGCTGCTGTGCTGCTATCAAATCCAGATAAAATTGCGACAAATTCATCGCCGCCAATACGCGCTAGCGTATCTTTGCCTCGAATAGCCGCAGACATAGCTTTGCCAATATGGCATAAAAACGTATCGCCAAGCGCATGGCCGAAGGTATCATTTATTGGCTTAAAGCCATCTAAATCAATATAGAGCACCGCAACCAAACTATTATCACGTTTGGCATTTAGCATGGCTTGATTAAGGCGATCCATCAGCAAAACCCGATTCGGCAGTTGAGTTAGGTTATCGTAGTGAATCATTTTTTCTAACTGTGCTTGCTGCTGTTTTAATGGCGTAATATCAGTAAACACGCCAATGTAAGTGCTTTGCTCCTCGCTATCGCCTGGCACTTTGCTGATAGTAAAACGGGTGATATATTGTTTGCCACTTTTACCCGTATTGCTGGTTTCACCTGTCCAAATCGAAGTGTTGTCCAAATGTGCTGCAAGATCCCATTCTTTTGATCCCATCTCACAATCTGCGTTTAATAAGGGCGGCGTGCGGCCTAAGATTTCTGGCAAAGTGTAGCCGGTAAGCCTTGTAAAAGATTGGTTAGCATCCAGCACTCGCCCTTGCTGATCGAGCAAAATAATACCATCGTGCGAGTGATGAAAGACACTAGCGGCTTGCCTTAGCAGCATTTCTTGTTGTTTGCGTTGCGTAATATCTCTGGCTGAGCAAAACAGCAAAGGCTCGCCATCAATTTCTACCCCAACTGTATTAATTTCAACAGAAATTATACTACCATCTTTTTTGCGATGTAGTGTTTCAAAGGTACTAATGGTGTCGCGAAGATCAGGAATGTTGTTTACCAGCTCTTCTCTAGTCCATTGTGCATCCCAATCAGCGACATGCAGCTTGGTAATTTGGCTACTGTGATAACCTAAATGCTGACAAAATGCTTCATTGGCCAGCACCAATTCACCTTTTAAGTTTAAAACATGAATGCCATCGCCTGCAGCAAGCAATAAGGCCTGATTATTTTCAGACTGCTTTTTAAGCTCCGCAGTGATTTGATGATGTTTAGCCATTTGTTTGCGTAAAATATTGTTTAAACGGCAATTATGAATAATGGCGAAAACCACCAAGCCTAATAAAATCAGCACGAGGAGTTTTAAAAACAGTGAATTAGTGGTTGTGGTTTTAACAATGGGCTCTGATAACGACAGGGTCGTAGCAAAGCCAATACTTAACAAGCAGGTACTGAACAATAGCGTTTTAGCTTTGTAGATGAAAAGGGAAGTAAACAGTAGTCTGAAGAAATGCATAGAGGGTACTCCCTAGATATCTAATTATCTTACAGCTTGGAATAATAAGTTAAGTTAATTGCGTATCGTCTATGAAGGGCATTGCAGGTACTGGCTGAGGATGTAGGCTAGAGGCGATGTCTTTAGGGTATTAAATGACAGCGTCCCAATAGTAGCTAACATAAAGTTATACCTTTAACGCATTTTACCCTCCTGTTTCTCACTTAGTTGTCAATTCAAGTGTCTTGTTTTAATCGTGCATACTAAGCAGTTCATCGCTTTTTCAGTGTAATCCTAATTGAACTGAAGTAAATGAAAAACGAGATTTTTTACAAACTTTCCCTGAAACGCTACCAATTTCGCTGAAAAAGTATGCAAAATTTTGTGTTTTCATCTTGTGTTGTATAAAAACTAGATTACTCTCAATGTAAGTATCTTTTTCACCATAATTGCTTTGGTTAAAGGAATAATTAATATGTTTTCAATCTTTAAAGGTAAGAGTGAGAAAGATGTCAATACTGAACAAGTAGACCCTTATCAGGCGCTTGCTAAGCGCTATAATGCTTTACTTGAGCAGAGCTTGCTGATTGTATTATCAGCAAAAGGCACTGTTGAGGAAGTGAGTCCAAAATTTCTGCAATTACTGGGTAAGCCGCTGCATGACATGCAAGGTAAATCACTAAGTCATTTATTACATAGTAAATCGAAAGAGGTGTTGTCCTCCGCTTTTTGGCAAAACTTTTCTGCTGTCAGGGAGCTGTCCGCAGCACTTTATTTTACTAACAATCAAAAACAACCAAGTTTGCTAAATTGCCAGTTTGTGCCTGTTTATAACGGACAAGGCACTATTGACACTATTCAAATGCTTGCGGTTGAAACTGCGCCAGAGAGCGAAAAAGCCCATAAAGACGCGCTGATCAGTGCTTTAGATAGATCTTTTGCGGTGATTGAGTTTGAACCCGACGGAACCATCATTACTGCAAACGCTAACTTTACGCAAACCGTGGGGTATACTTTAGAGCAAATTCAAGGGAAGCATCACCGAATGTTTTGCGAAGACGCTTTTTATAAAGATAACCCCAACTTTTGGCGCGACTTGGCGACAGGGAAATTTAGTTCTGGGCGTTTCAAAAGAGTGAATTCCAGAGGGGAAAGCATCTGGATTCAGGCAACTTATAATCCGCTACGAGATGAAAACGGTAAGGTGTATCGCATAATTAAATTTGCTTCAGATATTACGGCCAGGATTAATGCCGCCATTGAGGCGGTGCAATTAGCAAAAATGACTTCAGAAGAAACAACCTCTATTACCAAAACGTCGTTAAACACCTTAGACCTTGCAATTGAAACTTCAGAAAGTATAGTGGCAAAAATTCATTCTGCCTCGCAAGTCGGCAATATGCTGTTGCAACAATCTAGAGATATCAATGAGATTGTTACAACAATAAGAGCGATTGCAGAACAAACCAATTTGTTGGCACTTAACGCTGCTATCGAAGCGGCGCGAGCCGGTGAATCCGGCAGAGGGTTTGCTGTTGTTGCTGATGAAGTGAGAACCTTAGCTGGGCGCAGTGCTAGCGCGACAGCCGAGATCTCGAATGTGGTGCAAAAAAATAGAACGTTAATTGATAACATGGATAAAGAGATTGCGACAATTTCTGAGATCTCGCAAAACAGCAAAGCCAATATTGAAGTTATTGCCAGCGGTATCAATGAAGTTGAACAATGCGTAACACGTCTAGCCGAAGCTGTGCATAAAATTAGCCCATAAATGAGGTTCGATGTTGGATTTGTTGGCTAAACATCGCTAGCAGTTTGGGGAGATGATTCTAGTCAAAAAATGCAGAAAGACGAGCTGTCATGTTAAGGAAAAGGATGCACGCAGAAAAATGGGTATTAGCATGTTTGCTAATGCTTTGCAGTTTCAATATAACGGCGAATAGTTCTTGGCAGCTTTATCAAGAAAGTCAAAATATCCGTATCGAGTACCAAAGAAAACCAGATAATCTATTGTTAATAAGGGCTAGCATTACAGTTCGCTCGAATATGGGCGCTTTTTTATATTTACTTGAGGATACTGCCAATATTAGCAGTTGGTTAGCCAACAGCAATAATGCAACGGTATTGGCAAAACCTGATCAATATACGCATATCGTGCATACCCAGTTTAGGGCGGTGTGGCCGGTATCCCCTCGGGATATAATTACGCGTTCGGTTTGGGAGCAAGACCCTAAAACGAAAGTACTCACATTAGATGTTACAGACATGGGGCAGCAATACGCTGAAAACAAAGGCTACGTTCGAATGCAGCATGTCTCAGGGCAATGGACGTTAACACCGTTACCAGAAGGGAAATTACGTATTGCTTACCAAGGACAAGCGGATCCAGCCGGTCGCTTACCGCATTTTTTAAGTCATTCTGTAGCCTTAAAAGCCATCTTAAACACTTTCGAAAAGTTGCCAAAGGTATTGCTGAATTATCAGCAAGCTTATCCCAATATAATCGAATAGTCTCTGCAGTATAGCCGCACAAGTTGTTCGTTGTTTATGTACAGTTTGAAATATGCACAGCACGAATATAGGGAACACTCCTAATCGGTTCGACTTCGCCTATCTGCATCATATCAACTTGTTTCAGTCAGTTGTTTTAAGCTAATAATAAAAAAGGGGTTTAAAAATAGAAAGCACACTAATGCGACAGTTGTTATTAAAATAAACGCTGTGTTCCACGTAAAGCAAAACGCTTTTACGGCGATATCACTTTAGTCCCATCGCAGTACGTACGGATTTGGCGAAAAGACTAAAGCGCTCTTTTAAACTGCGTTTTATGCTAACACTGAGCGAGCCTAACACCGAGTAACCCTCGATCCGGATAACATGGGTTTTCTGACCGGTTAGCCCATCGCAACTCACATTGTTGCTACTAGACGCTGCAATATTATTAATGTCACTAATCACAGCCACATGCTCGGGCACTAAAATGCTAATGCTGCCAAGCCAGTTAGCCGTGCGCACGGTCACCTGCTGTTGCTCAAAGAGCGCTTCTGAAAAATCGAGCTCTACTGACGATAGGGCATTGATAATCGTCAGTTGCGGCGGAACCCGCCAAGGGCCTGTGCGTTCATCGCTGCTTAACACTGAAAGTATGCGTTCCCCTTTGCTGGGATCGGAATTGGCAGCGTGGTTAGCCTCATGGTATGCGCTGTGTTGAGCCTGATTAGGCTGTGCTGTGGCGTTAAAGCTCTGTGCCCACATCGCTCGGTATTTAGCATCAGGTAATAAGCTTAAATCGGCAACCTGCTCGGCTAAAAGTAGGTGATCATCAGAATTTGTGGCAATATCCAGCCGTCGTTCAAAGGCTTGTTCTGAAATAATGCCATGGCTGTAATTCATAATAAGCTGGTCAATCACCTCTTCCCTGACCTGCGCAATGGGCCTGTCCTCTAGTTTTACGCCTGTGGTATCAATTGCCATGCCGTTTTCCTTTTTAAATAATATTGCCCAAAGTGCAGCGATCATTATGAAGCTAGGTGTATTATCATGGCGCAGCTTAGTGCAGTATTAAAGTTAAAAATTGTAATAATGTTTAACCGTTCTTGCTAAAGCTTTCTGTAGCGATTGTTGCCACGGCACCTGTTTGATCTGGGGCTTTTTAGTTTAGTTAAAGTGAATGTAAGCATCCTATGCAGCATTTTTTGATAGTGACTGATATTTATGGTCAATGTGAGGGGTTACAACAATTACTCAACGCTTTGGCTGCTCCAGAGCGACAATTCACGATAATAGATCCTTATCAGCGGCTACCGCAGGCTTTAATTTCAGAGCAGCTAGCTTATGCTGCCTTCGTTAACGCTTGTGGTCACGAGCAATACGCGGCGCGAGTCACTGCGCATTTAATGGCTTCAGCTTTGCCTATCAATGTGGCAATAGGTTTTAGTGCTGGCGCCAGTGCGTTATGGCGTGCTCTTGCCGCTGAACATGGTTTTCATTGCCGTATTCAGCAAGCGGTGTTGTTTTATCCGGGGCAGATCTATAAATATCTGGATTTAAAGTCAAAAATACCTGTTGAGATTATTTTTGGTGAGAGCGAGCCGCATTTTGATGTTGCTGAGCTTGGTTTAATCATGTCGCAAAAACCAAATGTTAACACTGTTATTACACCTTATCGGCATGGTTTTATGAATCCAGCTTCTACGGCATTTAATCAACAGGGTTTTACTGACTTTGTTGGAATGCTAAGAAATATTGATAACGAGTCGTTCAGTTCACTAGAAAGGCTTGAATAAATGGCTGATTCTGTAGGAAAAAGTTTGAGTTTTTTGGGATAAAGCTAAGAAAACTTTTTTAGTCAATAAAAGACAGGGATTTTTGATGCGGTTAAAAGGCAAGATTACTCAGTGGGATGATGAAAAAGGCTTTGGTTTTATTGAGCCAATGCTTAAAGGCGATCGGGTATTTTTACACATCAAAGGATTACAAAGTAAAAGACGGCGTCCAGTCGTTGGAGAAGTCGTGACTTATAGTGTTAATAAGGATAGCAAGGGGCGACTTCAGGCGCAGAGCGTCACTTTTGCTGGAGAAAAATTACGCCTTAAAAAAGCAAAAAGCGGTTCTGTTATACCGTTACTTATGGTGATGTTATTTTTTACTGGACTGTTGTTGACGTTATGGCTGAACAAATTGCCCACCTATATCGCTTTGGGCTATTTGACGTTAAGTATTTTTACTTACCTTAGTTATTGGCTTGATAAGCGCAAGGCGCAAAGCGGAAGTTGGCGTACACCAGAGTCGACCCTACAGCTTTTATCGCTGCTAGGTGGTTGGCCTGGCGCTTTATTAGCGCAGCGCTATCTGCGGCATAAATCGCAGAAAAAATCATTCTTATGGCAATTCTGGTTAACCGTAGTGCTGAACGTATTCGCGTTACTGTATATTAGCCAACAGCTTACATCTTTATCTGGGTAAAGTAATGTTACAAATAATTTTGGCCCTAGTGCCAGTGTTTACGTTACTGATGATAGGTTTCTTTGCCCGTCGTAAGGGCTTTCCCGGCGAAGGCTTTTGGGCATCGGCTGAGCGCTTGACCTATTATCTGCTTTTTCCCGCCTTACTGATTAATAGCCTGAGTCAGGCCAGTCTCTCTGGCACCGAGACTGTGCGTATTGTACTGGCGATCTTATTATTGCTGGCACTGATGAGCAGCCTGTGTTTCTTGTTAAAAAAGCCATTACAAGCGGGTTTTGCAGCTTATACCTCTTTTTATCAAGGCAGTATGCGCTTTAATAGCTTTGTGGCGCTGGCGACGACCTCGGCGCTGTTATCGACGGCTGGGTTAGTGGTTGCCGCTATTATCGTGGCGGTGATGATCCCTATTTTGAATATCTTGTGTGTGTTGGTGTTTGCTAGTGAAAAAGGTCTACAAGCAAACCTAAAACCCACGCTCAAGGCGTTAGCCACTAACCCGCTGATTCTAGCTTGTGTTGCGGGTGTTGTGTTAAATCAGTTAGGCGGTTTGCCCGAAACACTGGCTGTCACGCTTGGCTTGCTTGGGCAAATGGCCTTGCCTTTGGGCTTATTGTCGGTGGGCGCAGCGCTTGATCTTAGTGCGCTTCGCGCATCCGGCCGGGTACTTTATATCTCATCAGGCATTAAACTTTTGCTGTTCCCGCTGGTTGCTTGGGGCGTGGCGTATGGGCTGCAACTCTCGCTATTGGCCTCTCAGGTGCTAATTATTTTTGCGGCTATGCCCACGGCAACTTCTGCTTATATCTTGGCTAGGCAGTTAGGCGGCGATGCGCCTTTGATGGCAGCGATCATTACGGCACAAACACTGTTTGCGATGTTAACCATACCTCTAGTCTTGTTGTTTTTACACTGAAATAGCAGATAGTGGCAGTTATCTGTGGCAGATCCATGTAGAATACGCGGCTAGAAGCGTGCCTTGTTTACGCTTAGTGTACACCTGTAGGAATTTTAATGAAAAAAACATTCGCGTTAACCCACCCAAAACTGAATACCGCGCGCTTAGTAGATGCGATTAAGCATGATATTAAAAAATATTTAAGACGCGAGCGCGGTAAAGCCTTGCCTGCAGGGCAAGATTACTGGGCGTTTGATTGTCGGTTTGGTGCATCTGCAGAAACTGCTGTTAAAATCTTTAACTCGGAAATTAATAAACATATTGATGCAGCAGTAGCACAGGACTATCCGCAGTTTTATCTGGAGATCCTGGCCAAGGCGTCTAAGTTTGCACCACGCAACGAACTCGATTTTGATCTTGAGAGTGCTGAGTAACGCTTAGCATTAAACACAGCAACAGATTAGGATTTAACGTTTTGCCAGCTTTGTGCATCGCGAGGTCCTCATACAGTTACATTGCAGAGGAACCTATATGCAATTTTCATCGTTAGATTTAGCACCTGATTTACAACGCGCCTTGCTGGCATGCGGTTATAGTGAAATGACACCGGTACAGGCCCAAGCCATAGTGCCGGCCCGTCGCGGTAAAGATTTACAAGTTACCGCGCAAACTGGTACCGGTAAAACGGCCGCTTTTGCGATTCCGGTTTTACAGCGCATGCTGGATAAACCCAAAGCCACTACAGAGCGTCGTCCAAGAGCGTTAATTCTTACGCCAACCCGCGAGTTAGCCGAACAAATTGCCAATGCCATAACGGCGTATGCGCAGTTTTTGCCGATTAGTGTTACCGCGCTGTACGGTGGGGTAAAAATGGGTGGCCAAGCCAATAAACTGACAGCGGGTGTTGATCTGGTGATCAGTACACCGGGCCGTTTGCTAGAGCATATGGCACTGGGTAACGTGATTTTAAGCGATGTCGAGTTTGTGGTGCTGGATGAAGCCGATCGTATGCTGGATATGGGCTTTAGCACTGATGTGTTAAAGCTGCTACAAATGACTGCTGATTCACGTCAGACCATGCTGTTCTCGGCGACGACCTCACCGGCAGTTAACGAGTTATCGCATAAGATCCTGAAAAACCATCAGCAAATTCGTGTCGCCAAAACCAATAGTACGGCTGATACGATCAATCATGTGGTGTATCCAGTAGAAGAAAGCCGTAAAATCGAGTTGTTTGAACAATTACTCGCTGAGCACAATTGGTTTCAAGTGTTGGTGTTTACGAGTACCAAAGAGCAAGCCGACCGCCTGTTAGCCGATCTGCAAAAAAATAAAGTGAATGCCGCGGTGTGTCATGGCGATAAAAGCCAAGGCACACGTCGGCGCGCTATCGCCGATTTTAAATCGGCAAAATTACAGGTGTTAATTGCCACTGAAGTTGCCGCTCGCGGTTTGGATATTCAGGGCTTGGACTATGTGGTTAACTTTAATCTGCCGTATTTGCCGGAAGATTATGTGCATCGGATCGGTCGTACCGGCCGTGCTGGCGCCTCGGGTAATGCCATTTCTTTTGTCAGTCGCGAAGAAGAGCAAACCTTAGAGCGAATTCAAAAGCTGATTGGTAGCAGTATCAAGCGGGTAGTGAAACCGGGTTTTGAAGTCAGTAATCGTGGCTCTTTGCTAAAAACCATCTCACGCAAGGTACTGACAGGGCGTTCTAATAAAGCCACTGAAACCACTATTGATCTGCAAAAAAATCAACAGCCGAAAGCAAAAGCCAAGGCGAAACCACGCGCCAAATAACGCGCAAA